>DATMYG010000150.1:0-4135 GCA_035561055.1 Clostridia bacterium
ACGGCGCGCATGGTCGCGCGGTCGCCGGTACACTTCTTGAGTGTGACGATGGCGGGGGTGGCGATGTCGTAATTAAGCCCCGCCGTCATCGTGAACAGGTGGCGCACGGTGATCTGCCGCTCTGCCGGGACGAGCCCTCCCTCCGCTTTAACCAATGGGGCTGCGAATTCCGGTATATACTTGCATACGGGGTCGTCGAGGCCGACGAGCCCCCGCTCCACAAGCTGCAGCGCTGCCGTACAGGTGTAGAGCTTGGTGGCGGAGTACACCCAGTACATCGTGTTTTCGGTGAGCGGCTTCGTCCGCGCCGCGTCGCTGTAGCCCGCCATATGGCGGTAGACCAGCCGCCCGTCCCGGTATACGGCACAGTCCGCCGCGGGTACGCCGAAGCGCTCGTCCAAGTGATCCAGATAGTCGGTCAATGCCGCGAAATTCATATGCATCTCTTAAAAGCAGTCCGGCCGCGGGCCGCTGCTCTCGCCCTGTATCAGCTTGACGTCGAGTATCTTCTCCGTCTCGGCGCCGCCCTGCTCCCCTTTGCGCTGTCGGATGAGCCTGACAAGCATATCGACCGTGCTGCTGGCGAGGTTGGCCGTGGTGCCTATGGAGGTCAGCTGATACGGTGCGCAGCAGCGGGAATAGATGTTGTCGAAACCGACGATGGAATAGTCCTGCGGCACGCGCTTGCCCATCTGTTTGAGCAGATACCAGATTTCCAGCGCCAGCACGTCGCTGTATACCACGATTCCCGTACAGGGGATTTCGCCGCCCGCGATCGCGCTCGCCACCTTTTTGCAGTTGCCGGGTATGGCGGAAACGCCGCGGATAAGATCCGGATTCTGCCGGATGCCGTATTCGGCCAGCGCGTCCGCGTAGCCCTGCAGCCTTTCTTCCGCGCTGGAAATATAGTGAGGGCCGTGTACGGAAAGGATATCCCGGTGCCCGTTTTCAATTAGGTGCTTCGTGGCGAGGTAGCCTCCCCGGCGGTCGTCCTGTATCACGTACGGCACGGAAATATCCTTGAACCGTCGGCCGAGCAGCACGAAGGGCACGTTGTTTTCCTGAAGGTACAATATGTTGCCCATCGTGTGCTGAGAAGGGGCGATGATGATGCCGTCCACCTTGCGCTGCAGCGAGTTTTTGATGGCGCGCAGCTCCAACGTTTCGTCTTCTTCCGTATTGATCATGTACGTGATATAACCGTAGCCGCGCGCGAACCGTTCGATCTCGCTTACATGCCAGGAGAAAAACGGATTGGAAATGTCGCCCACGATGACGGCGATCGTGTCCGTCTGCCCCTGGCGCAGGGAGGAGGCGAGCGCGTTGTGCATATAGCCCATTTCCCGCGCGACCGCCCTGACGCGCCTGCGCGTGGATTCCGATATGTCGTCCTTGTCGCGTAGCGCGCGGGAGACCGTGTTGACGCTTAAGCCCGTGCGCTCCGCGATGTCCTTCAACGTAACCATGTCGTTCTTCATGCTTGTCACCGCCTGATCAATCCGAGAATTTGGCCACCGTTTGCCCGTATAGAATTGCGTGTGCGCGCCGCATGCCCTTGTTATGCGTAAGGCCGGCTGTTGACATGGACGCGCCGCTTGTGCTAGATTTCATATATAACATTATCGTTCATGTGGCGTAATGTCAAGAGGCGCGCGGAATAAGCCGGATGCGGAACGCGGCGCGGAGGATTCGCCGTCATATTCATCAGAAAAGAGGTACAGTCCATGTTTGCAAACATCCCTCAGGTACAATTGGGCGTGATCGCGGTCAGCCGGAGCTGTTTCCCGCGCTCCCTGTCGGAGCGGCGGCGGCGCGCCCTGTGCGCCGCGCACGGCGGGGCGTACGAGTGCCCCGTCGTCGTCGAAAGCGAAAGCGACGCCATGGCCGCGCTCGCGGACGTAAAACGCGCGGGTGTGAACGCGCTCGCGGTGTATCTGGGCAATTTCGGGCCGGAAACGCCGGAAACGCTGCTGTGCAAGTACTTCGACGGGCCGGTCATGTACCTGGCCGCCGCGGAGGGCGACGGGGATCTTTTCGACGGCAGGGGGGACGCCTACTGCGGCCTGCTCAACTGCTCGTACAACCTGAACCTTCGCAGCCTTACCGCCCATATTCCCGCGCGCCCCGTGGGCACAGCGCGGGAGCTTGCCGAGGAGATGCGGCGCTTTTCCGCCGTCGCCGCGGCGATACTCGGCCTTTCGCGATTGAAGATCATCTCCTTTGGGCCGCGGCCATACGATTTTCTTGCATGCAACGCGCCGATTAAGCCGCTTTTCGACCTCGGCGTGGAAATCCAGGAGAATTCCGAACTGGATCTGCTCGCGTCCTTCAACGCGCATGCGGGCGACGCGCGCATCGCCCCGGTGGTCGCGGAAATGGAGGCGGATTTCCCCTCCGGGAACCCGTACGCGGGCGTGCTCGGTCGCCTCGCTCAATACGAGCTTACCTTGCTCGACTGGGCGAGGGACAACCTCGGCAGCCGGAGTTCTGCGGCTTTCGCCAATAAGTGCTGGCCCGCGTTCCAGACGGAATTCGGCTTCGTTCCCTGCTACGTCAACAGCCGTCTTGCCGCACGGGGGATCCCCGTCGCCTGCGAGACGGATATCTACGGCGCGCTGTCCGAATATATCGGCGCGTGCATATCCGGGGAACCTGTGACGCTGCTCGACGTCAACAACACGGTGCCCGCGTCGATGTATGCGAAAATGGACGCGGACTTCCCCAACGACGATCTGTTCATGGGCTTTCACTGCGGTAACACGCCGGGCTGCATGTTGAAAGCGCCGCGCATGAGCTACCAACGCATCATGAAGCGTTTGCTGGAGCCGGAGCTTGCGGAACCCAATATCACGCGCGGCACGATCGAGGGGGACATCAGGCCGGGCGATATCACCCTGTTCCGCCTGCAGGGCGGGGCGGACGGGAAGCTGCGCGCGTATGTCGCGCAGGGCGCGACGCTCGATACGCCCAGCGAAAGCTTCGGCGGCATCGGGGTGTTTCGCATCCCCGAAATGGGCCGGTTCTATCGCCATGTTCTCATCGAGAAGGCGTTTCCCCACCATGCCGCGGTGGCCTTCGGCAGATACGGAAAAGAGCTGTTCGACGTGTTCCGCTATCTGGGCGTCGGCGATATTTCCTACAACAGGCCCAAGGAAATCCCGTACCCCACGGAAAACCCGTTCGCGTAACGGCCGGAAGGTACCTTGGTTTACGATTGCGCATAACGGAGGCGCGCTTATGAATTGCACCATCGGCATTGACGTGGGTACATCTGGCTGCAAGGCCGTGCTGGTTGACGAAAGCACCGATATCGTCGCCTCTGCGACGCGCGGGTACGAGCTGATCATGCCCCGCCCCGGCTGGACGGAGCAACGCCCCGAGGATTGGTGGAACGCCGCGGTCGAGTGCCTCAAAGAGCTTTCCGGCGCGCTCGGCGGACGGCGGCTCGCGGGCATCGGCCTCTCCGGCCAGATGCACGGCATGGTCGCGCTCGACATGGACGGCCGCCCAGTCCGTCCGGCCATACTGTGGAACGACCAGCGCACGCAAACGCAATGCGATGAAATCGTTGCGGCGGCGGGCGGCCTCGACGCGCTGCTCGCATATACGTCCAACCCGATGCTCACGGGCTTTACCGCGGGCAAGATCCTTTGGCTCAAGCAGAACGAGCCGGAGCATTACGCGAAAACCCGGCGCATCGTCAACCCAAAGGACTATATCCGCTTACGCCTGTGCGGGACGCTTGCGACGGACGAATCCGACGCGTCCGGTTTCGGCCTGTTCGACGTTAAGGAACGCCGCTGGGCGTACGAACTCATCCGTAAAGCGGGGCTGGATGCGGATATGTTTCCCGATGTGGCCGAGTCCGTCGCCGTGACGGGGGAGGTGAGCGCGGCAGCGGCCGCCGCGACGGGCATACCCGCCGGCACGCCGGTATTCGGCGGGGGAGGGGACGCCGTCATTTCAACCGTGGGTATGGGGCTTGCGCTGCCGGGGCGCGTCGGCGTCACACTGGGCACGTCCGGCGTCGTCGCCACGGGACTCGAGCATTACCGGACGAATCCGGAGGGAAGGCTGCAGCTTTGCTGCAACGTGCTGCCCGGCGCGTGGCATATCTTCGGTTGCACGCTTAATG
>DATMYG010000151.1:0-5313 GCA_035561055.1 Clostridia bacterium
GCGCTATACCAACTTAGCTATATCCCCACGGCAAAAAATATAATACATCATCGCACGCGAAAATGCAAGACGTTAATTCAAAGGCAAAACATAAAGCGCTTCATGTCAGAAACCGCCCAAAAACCTTCACATTCCAATCACAGAGGAAGCCCCGGGTTGTGGTATGATATTTGCTGAAACAGCATAACGTTCACGAAATGAGGTACATCCGATGTCTCGTATGATCGGGATCGATCTTGGCACGACCAACTCCTGCGTCGCCGTCATGGAGGGCGGGGAGGCGACGGTTATCCCCAACGCCGAGGGTAAGCGGACGACGCCCTCCGTGGTTGCCTTTACCAAGGACGGCAAACGCCTCGTGGGGGATGCCGCCAAGCGCCAGGCCGTCACCAATCCGGAGCGCACCATAAGTTCCATCAAGCGGGATATGGGCGGCGCACGCCGCGTGGAGATCGACGGCAAGCATTATGCGCCGCAGGAAATCTCGGCGATGATCCTCCAGAAGCTCAAGATGGATGCGGAGGCGTACCTGGGCGAGAGCGTGGCCGACGCCGTCATCACCGTGCCCGCGTACTTCTCGGATGCGCAGCGCCAGGCCACCAAGGACGCAGGACAGATCGCGGGGCTCAACGTGCTGCGCATCATCAACGAGCCGACCTCGGCGGCGCTCGCCTACGGCGTGGACAAGGAGCAGTCCCAGAAAGTGATGGTCTACGACCTCGGGGGCGGCACGTTCGACGTATCGATCCTCGACATCAGCGACGGCGTCATCGAGGTCATGGCGACGGCGGGCAACAATCGCCTCGGCGGGGACGATTTCGACCGCTGCGTGGCGGATTACCTGGTTTCCGCCTTCAAAGCGCAGCATAAAGTCGACCTCTCAAAGGACAACGTCGCCATGCAGCGCATCCGAGAGGCCGCGGAGGCGGCCAAGATCGAGCTTTCCTCCGCGTACGAAACGACAATCAGCCTCCCCTTTATCGCCAGCAGGAAGGACGCGCCGCTGCATCTGGAAACAACGCTTTCCCGCGCCAAACTCGAGGAACTGACCGGCCACCTCGTCAAGGCGACGGAGGGGCCGGTGCTGCAGGCCATGCGGGACGCGAACGTGTCCGCGAGCCAGCTTGGCAAGGTGCTGATGGTCGGCGGTTCGTCGCGCATGCCCGCCGTGCAGGAGCTTGTAAGGAGGCTCACCGGCAAGGAACCGTTCCGCGGTATCAACCCGGACGAGTGCGTCGCCATGGGCGCATGTCTGCAGGGCGGCGTGCTTGCGGGCACGGTCAACGGCCTCCTGCTGCTCGACGTGACGCCGTTGTCGCTTGGCATAGAAACCGTGGGCGGCGAACTCACGCGCATCATCCACAGGAATACGTCCATACCTATAATTAAGAGCCAGGTGTTCACCACGACCGCGCCCTTCCAGTCCTCGGTTGAAATCCATGTGCTGCAGGGGGAAAATCCCCGCGCTTCGATGAACAAGGAACTCGGCCGGTTTCGCCTGAACGGCATACGCCGCGCGATGGCCGGCGTGCCGCAGATCGAGGTCACTTTTTCCATCGACGCCAACGGCATCGTCAACGTTTCCGCGCGCGACCTCGACACCGGCAAAGCGCAGGACATCACCATCACCGGCAGTTCCAACATGACCAATGAGGAAATGGACCGCGCCATGCGGGATGCCGCGCGCTACGAGGCGGCGTCCGCGCGCGCCACGGACGAGGCGGCGCTCAAAAACCGGGCGGAGGGGCTTTTGAACCGCGCCAAGCGCATTTCACATAAGGCGGATCAGGAAAAGCGCGGCGAGGCGCTGCTGGCGGCGGACCGCCTGCGCGAGGCGATCAAGAGCAAAAACGCGCCCTCGGTCGTCATGGCTTGCGACGAGCTCGAGGAGAGCCTGAAAGGGGTGGAGGAATGAGCAACAACGGCAAACCGACCTTCAAGGAGCGGCTCGCGCGCTTCTACGCGGGCAGGTACGGCAACGACGAATTCTCCCGCGCGCTGCTTGTCGCGGCGCTGGTGCTGCTCGTCGCGTCGCTTGCGACGGGCACGGTCTTAAACGGCGTCCTCTCAAACATCCTCTGGGTGATTTCGCTGCTGTTGCTGGCGTACGGCTATTTCCGTACGTTCTCGAAGAACATCTACGCCCGGCAGGCGGAAAACGAAAAATACGTCTCCCTCAAGCGCAAACTCTTCGGGGATCGGGCCTCCCGCTCGCGCAGGCGCGAGGAGAGCAAACGCTACAAGCGCTTTTCCTGCCCCAGATGCAAAGCGAAGATGCGCGTACCCCGCAATAAGGGAAAGGTGAAAGTCACCTGCGCCAAGTGCGGCAGCGTCTTCTTCGGCAAAACCTGATTCCCCACATATCCGGCTTTTCTCCCGCGCCTTTCGATGGTATGATAGCCGTGTATCCGGCTTCATGCAAAGGAGGGCGCTTTCTTATGCAAAGGCAGATCAGGTGTTACGCGGATTTTGTTTCTGCCCTGCTCGAGGCGGGGTTCTCGATGGGCGGCGGCAACGACGGGATTTATTCCGTTCTTTCCTGGGGATGGGAAGAGGAGCCGCCGTATCCTACGCCCGTGCGCTGGCATACGGGAGACCCGGAGACCGACCCGTGGGAGTGGCGCATGCGCGTGCTCAACGAGCGGGAGGACATCGCCTACGCCAAGGTGTTCTTCAAAAAGAGCGGATATATCACAAGGGAGTGGATTCCCTGTTTCCTCGCCGCGCGGCGGGGCGGCAGAACCCTCGCGGAGGAATATGAGGACGGCATCGTGAGCGCATATGCGAAGCGCATCTACGAGGCGGTGCGCGAGTACGAAACCCTTCCCCTGCACGCCATCGCGCCTGTCTGTGGGTATGGCAAGGAGGAAAAGCCCAAAATCGAACGCGCGCTCGTCGAGCTGCAGATGAAGCTGTACCTCACCATGTGCGGCAGGCAGCGCAAGGTCTCGCGCATGGGGGAGGAATACGGCTGGTCCTCTACGGTGTTCTGCACGGCGGAGCGCTTCTGGGGCGAGGCCGTTTTCGAAGAGGCCGCGCGGCTAGTTAGGCAGGATGCCGCAGAGCGCATCGCGCGGCGGGTGCTGGCGCTCAATCCGGACGCGGAGAAGAAAAAAATAGAAAAATTCATCTTAGGCTAACGAGAAGCAGGCAGAATATTCTTTCTTCTTCCTCGGCCCGATGATATGATAGTGCGGCGACAGTATAATGAAGAGGTGTATGCTATGACCGACCGGGAAAAGCGCTACCTCGCGCAACTCGCGCGGGAGTATCCCACCATGCAGTCCGCGAGCGCCGAGATCATCAACCTCACGGCGATCCTCAACCTGCCCAAGGGCACCGAGCACTTCATGAGCGACATCCACGGCGAGAACGAGTCGTTCACCCACATCCTCAACAACGGCTCCGGCGCCGTGGCGGAGAAGGTAAGCCAGGCGCTGAGCGATTCGCTCACCGCGGCGGAACGCAGGGCGCTCTGCGCGCTCATCTACTATCCGCGCGAAAAGCTCGCCGAGGTGAAGGCGAAGGAGGCCGACCTCGACGAGTGGTACCGTGTGACGATACGGCGGCTCATCGCCGTGGCGCGCATTTCGGCCTCGAAGTATTCTCGCTCCAAGGTGAGGAAGGCGCTCCCCAAGGAGTTCGCTTATATCCTCGAGGAACTCCTCAACGCCGCCAACACCGGCAATAAGGAGCAGTATTACAGCAACATCATCTCCGCCGTCATCCGCACGGACTGCGCGGACACGTTCATTGTGGAGCTGTCCACCCTTGTCAAGCGCATGACCGTGGACCAGCTTCACATCGTGGGGGATATTTTCGACCGCGGTCCCCACGCCGACGAGATCCTCGACGCGCTCATGCGCCACCACAACGTGGATATCCAGTGGGGCAACCACGACGCGCTCTGGCTGGGCGCGGCGGCGGGCAGCCCCGTGTGCGTCGCCACGGCGGTCAAGAACTGCCTGCAGTACGACAACCTCGACATGCTCGAGAACGGATACGGCATCAATATGCTGCCGCTCGCGGTGTTCTCGAGCGAGCGATATGAGAACGCCGCCGTGTTCGAGCCGAGGAACCTCCCCTCCGAACCGTACCGCCCGCGCGACATGAGCCTGTACGCGAAAATGCACAAGGCCGTCAGCGTCATCATGTTCAAACTCGAGGGCCAGCTCGTGCAGCGCAAGCCCGAGTTCAGCATGAAGGATCGCGACATGCTCTCCCGCGTAAACTGGGAGAAGTGTACGATCGAGATCGACGGCGCGCACCAGACGCTTCGCGATACGGATTTCCCCACCGTGGACCCGAAGGAGCCCAACCGGCTCTCCCCGGATGAAATCGCCCTGATGGGGCAGCTCACGGCCGCTTTCCGCCACAGCGAAAAACTCCAGGCGCACGCGCGCTTCCTGTGCCGTGCGGGCTCGCTGTACCGCTGCTGCAACGGCAACCTCCTCTTCCACGGCTGCGTGCCCACGGAGGCGGACGGCAGTTTCACGCGCTTCTCGTTCGGCTCGTCTGTACTCTCGGGTAAGAACTTCTTCGATTATGCGGACCGCCTCGCTCGGCAGGGCGTGCTCGCCCCGGAGGGTTCGCGCGAGCGTGCGGACGGGCAGGATTTCCTCTGGTTCCTCTGGTGCGGACGCAACTCGCCCGTGTTCGGGCGCGACCACATCGCGACCTTCGAGCGCACGCTCCTCGAGGACAAGGCCACATGGAAGGAGCCCAAGAACGCCTATTACGATTACAACGGCGACGAGGAATACTGCCAGCGCATCCTCGACATGTTCGGCCTCGACAGGCCTTGGAGCCGCATCGTCAACGGCCACATCCCCGTCAAGGTCAAGGATGGGGAAAGCCCGCTGCGCGCGGGCGGCAAGCTCATCGTCATAGACGGCGGCTTCTGCAAGGCGTATCAGCGCGAAACGGGCATCGCCGGCTATACGATGTTCTTCAGCTCCCACAGCATCCGTCTTTCCGCGCACGAGCCCTTCACTACGGCAAAGGACGCTATCACGCGCGGCGCGGACATCATGTCCCACACGATCCATGTGGAGGATTTCTCCCAGCGGGTCATGGTGGCAGATATCGATACCGGTGCGGCGATCCGCGAGCGCATCGCGGATCTTGAAAAGCTGCTCGACGCATACCGCGACGGCGTGATGCAGGCAAAATAATTCGCATCGTCCAGGGAGCGGGCAACCGCTCCTTTTTATGTCTGCCCGAATGCCCGAAGCAGCTTGTCCTAACAAATAGTTGCATAGTCTGCAAAATTCCGCTTGACAGTTCCACAAGGGTCAACATATAATATGAATG
>DATMYG010000152.1:0-10025 GCA_035561055.1 Clostridia bacterium
ATTTAGTTGTGGGTTTTCATCGTGAATGGGAATGACGATAGGTTTGCTTTGCCCCAGTAACGCCATCGTACCATAACGAAGTCAAGAAATCGTTGGTTCGCGCATCAACCTCGACATGTATGTTTTGTTTTGGAGAACAAAAGTTCCGGGGCGCAACGCACCTGCCCGGGAAAGGGGGCGGCGCTCCTTGCCCGGTTGCGGCCGCCGCGGAAAGAATCGGCCGAATTCCCGAAAATTCCCGTTAGAGTCTGTTGTTTCTGTTGCTATCCAATATGCGCTCAATCGCGAGGGCGCTGAGAAGTTCGTTGACCTCCAGCGCGTCGCACAGATTATCCGCGATATACTCGTGAAACTTTTTTATGCGGTATTGAATGGTGTTTTTGTGCACGAACAACAGCTCCGCGGCGGCGGCGGCGTTGCCGCGCGCGTCCAGATAATACGCCGAAAGGGTCTTGAGCATATCCTCGTACGAAATGCCGCCGTCCTTAGGGATGGCTTCGAGCATTTCTGTGCTCTGCCGCACCGATTCCTCGCCCGCCTCGATGCGCTTGACGCACTCGTCCGCAAAGCGTAGCTCGGACAGGGTAAAGAGCGACTTCAGAGGGAATATCTTGCGGGCCGTGCGCAGCGCGCTTTCGTTGAGCGTGTAGGCCCTGCGGATGCGGTCGGCGGCGCCGAGGTTGCGGCAGACGGTGAGCACGGCCTCCACGCCGCGCTCCTTCAGGCCTGCGAGGAGCACATGCGCGGCGTCGGACAAACTGTCGCGCTCCCCGACGGCGTGGAACATCACCGCCGCGCTCTCCTCGAACACGTCGTAGATAAAACTGCCGCGTGCGCGGGGCAGCTCGTCCTGCAAAAGCTGCGGTACGGCGGCGAACAGCTGGTCGGTCTGCTCGGGCTGCTTTGCCTGCAATATCCACATGTCCTTGATGTCCGCCACATCCACGCTGAACAGGGAGGAGAGCCTTCGCATCTTGTAGGGCTCGTCCCTGAGTATCGCGCCCACGAGCTCGCTTAAAAGGTTCTCGCCGACGTTGCGCCCCCAGAGGTTCATCGCGGTCTGTATGGTCTCGCCGATCTGGCGCACCACGTCGGCGGTGAACACCTCGCCGCGCTTGTAGATCACCGCCTGCAGCGGTAGCCCCTTGGCCGTGCGGATAGGGTAGACGTACACGCGGCAGCTTTCACCCATGACGGGGCTCAGCTCGCCCTCGATGATGACCTTGCCGTCCCTGAGGTACCCCTCCGCGTTCACGGTGCGCGGCCAGACGGACACGTGGAACGGCTCGCCGGACATGTCGGCAAGCACGATGGTGGAAAAGGTGTTGTTGCTCAATACGCGCATCGCGGAACCGAGGCTCCTCTGGCTTGCGGGGAAGCAGGAGATCTGCTCGATGATGTCGTTGGTGAGGTTCTTGTAGTGCTGGTGGCTCTTGATGATCGCCTCCACCACCTCGTAGATGACCTCGCTGTAGCGAAGGTCGGGCCGCCCCTCGGGCATCATGATGATGGGGAAATTCAGCCTGTCTGCGAGGTTGATGACGCGCTCGTCCAGATAGGGCAGGATCACGCCCACATAAAACAGGATCAGTCCCGCCACGCGGTTGCTGTGATATACCTCGATGTTGTTGAGCTGCGTTTCCACGCTGTCCTTTGCGGCGTAGAACGCGCTGATGACGATCTCGCTGTCGGCATAGTCGAAATACATGTCCTTGAACTGGGTGTTCCAGGTATACTCGGACACGCTGATGGTCGAGACCCAGCGGTCGAGCACCTGCCCGCCCGCCACAACTCTGGCGTTGTGCATGGAGGGCAGCTTTAGGATTTCGGCGATGGTAATGCTCATAGGTCCGCCTCCCTGTGCCGGTTCGGGCAAAATCAAGCGTTGACGATTCCGCGTTTACACGCTATGCTACGCGGTATCGGCATGATATAGTAATTTTAGCAAATCGGCATTTGCCTGTAAAGCGCGCCGGGCGCGGCGGGGGACCGCATCCTGCCCGGGTTCGGGCGCGCTGCAAAATCCGGACTTTGGAGGACGGCCATGAGTCAGATCTGCTTCTTTGTGAACATGGACACCTGCATCGGCTGCGGCGCGTGCCAGGTCGCCTGCAAAGACGGGCGCGGCCAGCCCACGGATGTGTTCTTCCGCCGCGTCGGTCTGGTGAAGAACCCCGGCAGCGGGCGGGAATTCCCCTTTTCCGGCGCGTGCGGCCACTGCGCCTTCCCGCGCTGCACGGAAGCCTGCCCCACGGGCGCGATGCACAAGCTTGAGGACGGCACGGTCGAGCATGACGACGGGGTGTGCATCGGCTGCGGCGCGTGCCTGTGGAACTGCCCCAATGGGGCGATTTCCTTCAGCAAGCGCCTGGGCGTGACGCAGAAGTGCGACGGCTGCTACGAGCGCAGGAGCCGGGGACTGAACCCCCTGTGCGTGGACGCCTGCCCCACAAAGAGCATCCGCTTCGGCGAGCGGGATGAGCTCATCGCGGCCTACGGGGAGGGAGATCCCCTCACAGAGGTATTGGAAAACGCCGACCTGACGCGGCCCTCCCTGATTATCCGCCTGCCTTCCGGCTGGAAGAAAGGAAGTGCGAAATGAAGCGCTATCTCGTCATAGGCGGCGGCTCCGCGGGCGTCGCGGCGACGCAGGCCATCCTCGAGCGGGACAAGGAGGCGAGGATCCTCCTGTTCTCGAAGGAAAACGTGCTTCCCTACTCCCGTCCCATGCTGACCAAGATGCCGCTCAAGTTCATCAATCCCGCGGGCTACCCGCTGCACGACCGGGCGTGGTACGACGCGCGCAATGTGGAACTGCGCCTTGGCGAGGAGATCGTCTCCCTCGACTCGGCCGCGCACGAGGCGCGCACCGCCAACGAGGTGATTTCCTACGATAAGTGCGTTTACGCCGCGGGCGGGTACAACTTTATCCCGCCTTTCCGCGGGGTCGAGAAGGGCGGTGTGTGCGATATCCGTTCCGTTCGCGACATGGAGCGCCTCAAGCAGCTCGCGTATGGCAAGAAGGAAGCCGTGGTCATCGGGGGCGGCGCGATCGGCCTCGAGACGGCGTGCGAACTCGTGCGCTACGGGCTCAAGGCCACCGTGCTCGAAGCGCTGCCCATGCTCATGCCCCGCCAGCTCGACGCGGACACGGCCGAGGCGCTGCGGCTGCAACTGAGCGGGCACCTCGAGGTTCACGTCGGCGTCACCATCGAGGAGATCGAGGGGGAGGGAGAAGCAACCGCTGTGCGCCTCGCGGACGGAAGGCGCTTCCCTTGCGCCCTGGTTGTGATTTCCTGCGGCGTGCGCGCGGACATCGCCATAGCCAAGGCGGCCGGCATCCAGTGCAACCGTGCGGTCGTCGTGAACGAGCGCATGGAAACCAGCACCCCGGACGTGTACGCCTGCGGGGACTGCGCGGAGTACAACGGCCTCAACTACATGCTCTGGTCCGAAGCTTGGGCGCAGGGGCTCGCCGCCGGCGCGAACGCGGCGGGTGGCAGCGAAACCTTCGGCGAGGCGGATACGACCCTGGTCATCAACACGCCCTTCGTTTCCCTCTTCGCCTACGGGGATACGGGCAAGGGCCCGGGGCCTTACCGCGTGGAGGCGCGCAGCGAGAGCATCGCGGGCACGTATGCGGTGAATCCCACCTTTGCACAGGCGACGGAGCGGCTGTTCTATTTGAACGATATCCTTGTCGGCGCGACCATACTGGGCAACCTGACGCATATGCAGGCCCTCAAAAAGCAAATCAGGGAGGCGAAGAGCCATGCATAATCCCGTGATCCTGAACCAATACGCGCGCTGCCATCTCGTTTGCGCGTTCTTCACGGACCGCGCGGCGTGGGCGCGCGAATGCGGCATACTTGGCATCGAATCCACGCTGACGGATGTCGAGTATGGCGCGCTCGTCTGGGGTACGGACGCCTGTGTGGATATCCCGCTCTGGGCTTCCGTCTGCCGCGGCGAGGGCGGCATCCTGCTCGACGAAACCACGCTGGAAGTCATCCGCTTTTATAAAGGACAGGGCTACGCGCCCGCGCGGGCGGACGGGAACCCGCCGGATTACATCGGCGAGCAGTTTCGTTTCCTCGAATATCTGTACGCGGCGACGCTCAACGGAACGGACCGGACGAAAGAGGCGGGGCGCTTCATTGCCCTCTACGCGCTCGACACCGCCAAGGCCGTGGCGGAGGCCATGCGAAAAGTCTCCTCCCATCCTGAGGTCGCGGCGCTGACGCGCCTCATAGAGGACGCGGTGCTCCAAAACGGAGAGCCGCTCGAGCTTCCGGACGTCTGGCTCAAAAACCTCGATAGCTATTGCTGGACGGCGCGGCCGCCTATCCCCGTGGAGGAAGTCCGCGAGGTCGGCCACGCGAGCTTCAGCGATTGCGGTTCCAAATGCCACCTCGTATCGAAGGCGGCGGAAGGCTGCGTGCTCTCCATCGGCCCCAATCAGGCCTGCAGGGAGATCCGCTTCACGGGCTGCTCGCGCGGGCGCGCCTACCGCTATACGTTTTTAACCGCGAACCGCCTGCGCTACCCGATGGAGCGCGTGGGCAGGCGCGGGGAAGGCAAATTCCGCCGCATCACGTGGGAAAGGGCGGCCGAGCGCATCGCCGGGGCGCTCTCCCATGCCCGCGAGACATGGGGCCCCGGCTCGCGCTACGTGCTGCCCGGCTCGGGCGTGTGCGCCGTAGCCCGGGGAGACCGCTTTACGCGCAACCTCCTCACGCTCGACGGCGGCCAGCTCGGCTTTTACAATTATTACAGCGCCTCCTGCGCCCTGCACGTAACGGGCTATATTTACGGCACCTACCAGTGCGGCAACGCGCCGGAGGACCTTTTGAACAGCAGGCTCATCCTCCTGTGGGGGCACAACCCGGCGGAGAACCAGTTCGGCCCGACCCTCAACCAGTTCCTGATGAAGGCCAAGGAACAGGGCGCGCGCATCGTCGTGCTCGACCCGAGGAAGAGCGACTCCGTGCTCGCCTATGCGGACGAGTGGGTGCCGCTGCGCCCCTCGACGGACGGCGCGCTTGTCGACGCCATGTGCTGCGTGATCTGGTCGGAAGGGCTGCAGGACCAGGAATTCATGAACCGTTTCTGCCTCGGCTTCGACGAGGCGCACATGCCCGAGGGCGTGCCCGCGAGCGAGTGCTACCGCGCGTATCTGTTCGGCGAAACGGACGGCGTCGTCAAGGACGCCGCCTGGGGCGAATCGGTCACCGGGGTTCCCGCCCAAACCATCGCGCGCCTTGCGCGCGAATACGCGAATACGAAACCCGCCGCGCTGCTCGCGGGCTTCGGTCCGCAGCGCACGCTCAACGGGGAGCAGACGTACCGCGGCTTCGCGGCGCTCGCATGCATGGCGGGCAACGTGGGAAAGCCCGGCGGCTCGAGCGGCTGCGGCTGCATACGGGGGGGAGCGCACGACGCGCCCTATCTCGCCGTGCCCCAGGACCCGTACGGCGTGGCCATCCCCTCGTTCCTCTGGACGCGGGCGCTCGAGGATCACCGCTCGCTCTCGGCGAAGGACGGCCTCGCGGGCGGCGACCATCTCGATTCGCCCATCAAGGTGATCTTCTCCATCGCCAGCGGCATGCTCATCAACCAGCACTCCAACATCAACAATACCATTCGCCTGCTGCGCGACGAGGAGCGCGCGGAGCTCATCGTCGTATCCGACCTGTTCATGACGCCAAGCGCGAAGTTCGCGGACATCCTTCTGCCCGCGCCGTCCTTCTTTGAAATGGACAACCTTGTCAATCCCTGGTCGGCGGACGATTACCTTCTGTGGAATAATGCGGCGATCGAACCCCTGTTCGGCTGCCGCTTCGAGTACGAGTGGCTCCGCCTCGTAGCGCAAAAGCTCGGCCTGGAAGAGAAATTTACCGAGGGCAAGCCGGACCTTCGCGCGTGGATCGAGGAAGCGTACGAAGCGATGCGCAAACAGTACGCGGAGCTGCCCCCGATGCGGGAGCTCGTGGACAAGGGCTATTTCGTCTACGGCGAGCGCGGCGGGGATGTCGCCTTCCGCAAAAACGTAGAGGAGGGAGAGCCTTTCGGCACCCCCTCCGGTAAGATCGAAATTTTCTCCCAACGGCTCTATGAGGGCGGCCTGCTGCCCGGCAACCCGCGCTACACGCCCTGCGCCGAGGGCCCCGCGGACGGGCTTCGCGCCAAATATCCGCTGCAGCTGATCGGCTTCCATTCCAAGCGCTTCTGCCATTCCATCCACGACAGGAACATCCTCCTGCGCGAGCTCGACCCGACCGCGGTCTGGATCAACCCTGAGGACGCGAAGGCGCGCGGCATCGCGGACGGCGATATGGCGGAGGTGTTCAACGACCGCGGCACGGTGCGCATCAAGGCCAAGGTGACCGAGCGCGTCATGCCGGGCGTCGTCGCCATGCACGAGGGCGCGTGGTACGCGCCCAAGGCGGACGGCGTGGACGAGGGTGGCTGCCTCAACGTGCTGACCATGTCCGATAAGGCCACACCCCTCGCGCGCGCCAACCCGCAGCACACGAACCTCGCGGATGTGCGCCGCGCGGACTAATCCTCCTTTGCCGGGCGGATGAGCCGCTCGTAATCCTCTTTATAATTGATGTTAAAGAATGGGCTGGTTTCCCCGGGGACGGGTTCGACGTCCAGATAGCCCGTGTTGACCAGGGAAAACAGCGCGCGCACGCGGTAGTTGCCCTCTCTAAGAAGCTTTTCCGCAGCGGGAAGCGCGGCTTTGCGGTAGACGGCGAAGAGAGGCTCGGCCTCCCCGTCCGCGCGCGGTACGGCGATGTCGTATGTTTCGCAGAGCGAGATTAGCCTTTTGCACAGCGCGGCGTCGAAATTCGGCATGTCGCAGGCGAGCGCGAACACGGCGTCGTTTTTGCTGTAAGAAAGCCCGCTGTGAATGCCCCCGAGCGGTCCCGCGCCCGGGAAGATGTCCGGGATCGCGCGTGCGCCGGGGATGCGGAACTTTTCCGCCTCGCCCGCGATGAGTATTTCATCGAAAATCGGCCGCACATGTTCGACGGCGCGCTCCGCGAGGGTTGCGCCGTTCAGCTTTAATTGCGTTTTGTCCCGCCCGAAACGGCTGCTTTTGCCGCCCGCGAGGATCAGTGCGCTCGCGGCCCTCATCCCGCGCTCCGCCCGGCTATGAACAGAATGCGCATCGATTCCATTCTCCCGTAAGTTTTCCACCATTCTAGCACGGCCTCCCCGGCGCGGCAACATTCCCATATGCGGTTCTTTACAAAGCGCGGAGCGGATAGTATAATAAGCAAGCGTTATTCTCGATAGAGGATAATGCATGCATTAGGTGGTAGATACATGATGAAACCATTGGAACATGAAAAACGTACCTGGGGCTGGGTCGTCGGGCTGGCGGCGCTGCTGCTGGCGGTGTTCGTCGCGTCCTTCGGGTTTGGGCGCTACGGCGTCGCCCCGGGGCAGGTCGTGCGTATCCTCCTTTCACGGGTATTCCCCATCGCGCCGGACTGGACGCCGCAGATGGAAACCGCGGTGCTGAACATCCGCCTGCCGCGCATCCTCCTCGCCTGCCTCGTGGGCTGTAGCCTCGCTTCGGCCGGGGCGTCGTATCAGGGCGTGTTCCAGAATCCCATGGCAGCGCCGGATATCCTTGGCGCGTCCTCCGGCGCGGCTTTCGGCGCGGCGCTGGCGATTCTCATGGGCTTCGGCAGCCGCGGGATCATGGCGTGCGCGTTCGTCATGGGCCTCGCTACGGTGCTGCTCGTGTATCTTATCGGGCAGCGCGCGCCCGGCCGCCGCGCCATCGGCATGGTGCTCGCGGGCATTATGATAGGTTCGCTGTTCAGCGCCGGCACGTCCTTTGTCAAGCTCGTGGCCGACCCCTCAAACCAGCTCCCCGCCATCACCTATTGGCTCATGGGCAGCCTTTCCGGCACGACGATGCGGGATGTTTGGTTTGCGGTCCTTCCCATGGCGGCGGGCCTTGTGCCGCTGTTTCTGCTGCGCTGGCGCATCAACCTTTTGACTTTGGGGGATGACGAGGCCCGCTCGATGGGCGTGAACGTACGCTTGCTTCGCTTCGCGGTCGTGGTGTGCTCCACGCTGGTCACGGCGGCGAGCGTGGCCGTCAGCGGCATGATCGGCTGGGTGGGGCTCGTGATTCCGCACCTTGGCCGCATGATGGTGGGCAGCGATTACCGCCGTCTTATGCCCGCCTCAATGCTCCTCGGCGCGTCCTTCCTGCTGCTGGTGGACGACGTATCAAGGAACCTCCTCGCCACGGAAATCCCCATAGGCATACTCACGGCCTTCATCGGCGCGCCGTTCTTCCTGTACTTTATCCTGCGAAAGGAGGACGTGCAATGAAGCTCACGGTCTCGCATCTCAGCTTCGGTTACGGCCCCCACGCCGTGCTCAGGGACGTGAGCTTCGAGGCGAAGCCGGGCGAGCTTTTATGCGTGCTCGGCCCCAACGGGGTGGGAAAATCCACGCTGTTCCGCTGCATACTGGGCCTTTTGGCCGATTACCGGGGGAATATTCTGATCGGCGGGCGGGACGCGGGCAAGCTTTCCCCGCGTGCGCGCGCGAACTTCGTCGCCTATATCCCGCAGAGCCATTACCCCGCGTTCAATTATAGCGTCTTCGAGATGGTGCTCATGGGCGCGACCCGCGAGCTTTCCGCCCTCGCCACGCCCGGGGCGCGGCAGCGCGAGGGCGCGCAAACGGCCCTTAGCCAGCTTGGCATCGAGGACCTCGCCTATCGCGGCTTTGCGCGCCTGAGCGGGGGCGAGCAGCAGCTCGTGCTCATCGCCCGCGCCATCGCCCAAAAGGCGGAGATTCTCGTCATGGACGAACCCACGGCCAACCTCGATTACGGCAACCAACTGCGCGTACTCGAACGCGTCCGGGGTTTATCCCGGGAAGGGTACGCGGTGCTACTGTCCACGCACAATCCGCAGCACGCGCTGATGTACGCGGATCGCATCCTCGCGCTGCACGAGGGCGCCGTCTTGGCGGACGGCGCGCCGGACGACACGCTCACCGAGGAGCTTCTTATGCGGCTTTACGGCGTGGAGGCGCGCTTCGTCGCCTTCGAAGGCCAGCGCGTGATCCTGCCGCGGGCGAAACATGAGGGCGATAACGATCAAGATATCAATGAACAATAGGAGGAACAAGTCATGAAGAAACTATTCGCACTGCTGCTGGCGCTGGCGCTCGCCATCGCCTGTGTTGGCTGCACGGGTACGGGCAAGCCGGAGGCGACGCCCGCCCCGACCCCCGCCGCCGAGGCGACGATGGCCGTGCCCACCGCGGAACCAACCGTCGATCCCAACGCCACGCGCACGTTTACCGATTCCGCGGGCCGCGCGGTCGAAGTGCCGGCCAGCATCGAAAAGATCGCCGTCACGGGGCCGCTCGCGCAGATCACTGTGTTCGCGCTCGCGCCCGACAAGCTCGCGGGCATCGCCTCCGCGTGGGATGAGGCCGCGGCGCTCTATCTCGATGCGAAGTATTACGAACTGCCCGTACTCGGCCAGCTCTACGGCGGCAAGGGCGAACTGAACATGGAGACGCTGCTCGCCTCGGGCGCCGAGGTCGTCATCGACGTGGGAGAGGCCAAATCCACCATCGTCGAGGACATGGACGCGCTGCAGGCGCAGACGGGCATCCCCTTCGTCCACATCGATGCAACGGTGGATACCATGGGTGCGGCCTACGTCATGCTGGGCGACCTGCTGGGCCTCGGGGAGCAGGCGGCCGCGCTCGCGGAATACTGCGACACCATGCTTTCGAACACGCAGGCGCTCGCGCATTCCGTCGACAAGGTGAACCTAATCTATGTAACGGGCGCGGAAGGGCACAACGTCATCGCCGCGGGTTCCTACCATGCGGGCGTGATCGACCTTCTTTCCAACAACCTCGCCGTGGTCGCGGAACCCTCGGGGAAGGGCACGGGCAACGAGGTTGATATGGAGCAGATCCTCGCCTGGAATCCGGACGTCATCCTGTTCGACCCCAGTAGCGTGTAC
>DATMYG010000153.1:0-8937 GCA_035561055.1 Clostridia bacterium
GTCCTTATTACTCCCTATAATTGCAATCAAGGTAATAATAAGGAGCAAAAAGATGACGGAGAAATACTTTACGGTCGAGCAGATTTCAAAGCTGCTCGGCATTCATCCTAAAACGATCCAGCGCTACATCAGGGAGGGGAAACTGCGCGCAAAGAAAATCGGTAAAAGCTGGCGCGTGAATGGCCACGATTTGAGCGTGTTTGCGGAGAATGAGGAGAGCCTGCTCCTTAAGGGAGAGGGCGGCCCTCAGTCCCCTGTGAAGGAAAAGGTCAAAGCCTCTGCGGTTGTGGATATTGCCGTGAGGGAGCGGGAGGAGGCGCAGCGTATCGTTAGCCAAATCATGGGCGCGCTCAACTCAAAACCCGCGGATTACGGCAATTCCTCCGTGAACGCGCAGTATATCGAGCAGGAAAGCATCGTGCGCGTATCCCTGTGGGGCGGCATACGTTTTCTGGAGGTTATGGCGGGCTTCGTCGCCGCGTTCGCGGAACAGGAAGAAGAATAAAGAACAAAGGGGATTGTATATGACGGAAGCGACGGTGTTCAAATCCCAGGAAAGCCGCGATGCGATTCGCGCGCGCTACAATCAGATATTAAGCGTGTTTCCTTTCACGCAGGCGTATGTGGAAACAACGTTTGGCAGCACGTTCACATTACAGGCGGGCGCGCCGGAAAATCCCGCGCTGGTGCTGCTGCACGGTTCGTGCTCCAACAGCGCGTTCTGGTTTGCGGAGATGACGGCGCTCTCGGCGCGCTATCGCGTCGTGGCGGTCGATATCCCCGGGGAAGCGGGCAACAGCGTCGAGAACCGGCTTGACCTCGCCTCGGAGGATTACGCGGACTGGCTCGCGGAGGTATTAGACGCGCTCGGTATCGAGCGCGCGACCTTGATGGGCAACTCCCTCGGCTCGTGGATGGCGCTGCGCTTCGCGGTAAAGTATCCGCGGTGCGTCTCAAAGCTCATACTGATCGCGCCCAGTGGCCTTTCGGGGGCGAACGCGGAGCTGCTGGAAAAAGCGAGGACCGCTTCGCTTCACGGCGAGGCGATGGCGTTGGGTCCCTCCCTCACGGGAGGCGCCACCCTGCCCAAGCCGGTGGAGGAATTCATCAACCTGATTCTAGCGGGCTTCAATCCGATTGTTCAGGAGCCGCCCGTCTTTTCGGACGGCCAGCTAAAAAAGCTCGCGATGCCGTTTCTCTTTGTCGCGGGCGCGCTGGATACGATGGTGGACGCCCCGGCGGCGGCGCAAAGGCTTGCGCGGCTCATTCCGCGCGCGCGGGTGCATCTAATAGAGAACGCGGGGCACATCGTGTTCAACGCGCTGGATTATATCCTTCCGTTTCTGGAGGAGTAAGCCGTTCTATTCCAGAGATGCCATCAGCTTTCCCGCGCGAGCAGGTATGACAGATACCCTTCCATACCGTCCGCGTCGCTGACGCGAAGACGCGCGATGCCCATGCCCCGCATCATGAAGGAAAGAATTAGCGCGCCGGGCACGATCACGTCGTGCCTGTCCGCAAGTAGAGGATGTTCCGCGCGCGCCGCGTCGCCGTGGGCGTAGAGGCTTTGCATCATTTCCTCGACCAGATCCGGCGTCAGGATAGAACCTGTGACGGCCGCCTTTTCGTATTTCTTCTGCCCGAGCGCGAACGCGCCGAGCGTCGTGATCGTTCCGCCCACTCCCGCCCAGCGCTCGAGGTAGATGCGCGGAAAACGGAAAATGCCGCCGCACGCCCCGTCGAGCCGCGCGCGCATTTCTTCAAGCGTTTGCGCGCCCGCGAGGAGGTCCTTCGCGCGCACGCAGCCCATGGGAAAGCTCGCGCGGAAGCCGCCGAAGCTGAGCTGACTCGACCCGCCGCCGATTTCGATTAAACCGCCGTCCCCGGCATCCGCGCCGAGCAGCGCATATTCCGCCTCCCGTTCGCCGCAGAGTACGTCCGGCTCGACGCCGCACGCCTCCTTCACGGCCTTGAGGAGAACGCCCGTATTTTTCGCGTCCCGCGCGGCGCTTGTCGCGTACGCGCGCGGGGTTAATCCCTGCATAGAGGCGAGCTTCACATAGTCGCAAACCGCCCGCATGCTGCGCGCGATGGCATCGTCCGAAAGCCTCCCCGTCGCGACGAGGCCCTCGGCGAGTCGCGTTGTAACGAGGCGCTTTTCGCCGTTCAAGCCCAGATAGCGCACGGTGTTGCTGCCGATGTCGATGATCGCATATTTCCTGTCCATGTCCGCCTCCGGTTTTATATCCCTTCCAGTATAGCAGAAAAACGCGCCATTCACCGAAATTTCACGATTGAGGGATTGAAATCCGGCGCGTGCGGGGTTAATATAGTTCAGTTCTTAATTATTAAGCGCTTAAATAAAAGGAGGCATTTGTTGAACACCGATTTGAAACGGGAATTCATCGGCACCATGATGCGCTTCCGCAAGGCCGGCATGCCCATGCCGCAGGGGGGGGATATCCGCATGGGCGAGATGTTCGTGCTCGGCAGAATTCCGGAAGAGGGTGCGAGTCTGACGGAAATCCAGAATCACCTTTTCATGACCAAGTCCGCGGTGTCTCAGATGTTAAGCTCCCTGGAACGCCGCAACCTCGTGCGCCGCGAGGTCGATCCCGACGACCGGCGCAGGATCGCCGTGACCCTCACCGAAGAGGGTAAGCGCTTTCAGCTCAGGCAGCGGCGGTATGCCGACCGCGTCATGGACATGACCATCGCGCGCTTCGGCGAGGACAACATGCGGGAACTGATCCGCCTGCTCAAGATCCTTGCGGAGGTGTCCGAAAAGATCCGGCGGGAGGTTGAAAGTCAGAAATTTACAGAGAATCCGGAAGGAGAAGAACCGCTTGACTAAGCTATTCAGGTACTTGAGGCCGTTTGCACTCGGCCTTCTATTGGCCATCGCCCTGCTCTTTGGGCAGGCGCTGTGCGATCTCAATTTGCCCAACTACATGTCGGATATCGTCAACGTTGGCATCCAGCAGAACGGCGTCGAACACGCCGCGCCGGACGCCATCAGCGAAAACGGCATGAAACTCATGACCTCGTTTATGCTCGCCGAGGAAAAGGAACTCGTCGCGTCGCATTATGCCCTTGTGGACGCGGCGTCTTTGAACGCGGCGGGCAAAGCGTACAGCAGCGTTTATACGCAGGCCGCGGGGCGGATATACGTGCGCGCCGACGCGGATGAGGAAACCCTTCTGACGCTCGACACGGCTTTTGGCGCCGCGACGTGGACCATGATCAACGTCATGCGGGACTACGCTTCCGCGCAGGGCGCGTCAGGGCAGGCAAGCATGCCCACGAACGCGGACGACATCGACTTAGATAAGCTCTACCAGCTTCTGCCCATGCTCTCCATGCTGCCCGCCCCGACCGTCGAGGCGGCGCACGACAAGGCTCTCGCCAACGACCAGATGATCCTCAGGCAAAGCGGCGTGCTGCTCGCGAAGGCCTTCCTCTCTGAGCTTGGCGCGGACATGGCCGCCATCCAGAACGACTATATCGTCGCGGTGGGCCTGAAGATGCTCGCCATCGCCCTCATGGGCGGCATCGCGACGGTGCTCGTAAGCCTTATTTCCTCGCGCGTCGCGGCGGGTGTGGCGAAAAATCTCCGCCACGACGTGTTCTGCCGGGTCGAGAGCTTTTCCAACAACGAGTTCGATCAATTCTCCACGGCCTCGCTCATCACGCGCTGCACCAACGACGTCACGCAGATCCAGATGCTTTTGGCCTTTGGCATACGCCTCGTGTGCTACGCGCCCATCATGGCCGTCGGCGGCACGATCATGGCGCTGCGCAAATCCTCCAGCATGGCGTGGATCATCGCGGCCGCGTGCGCGCTTTTGATCGGCGTCATCCTCATCGTCGTGTCCACCGCGACACCGCGCTTCAAGCTCATCCAGAAGCTCGTGGATAAGCTGAACCTCGTTTCCCGCGAGAACCTCACGGGCCTCATGGTCATCCGCGCATTTGGCGCGCAGGACCATGAAAAAGCGCGCTTCGAGGGCGTGAATGCGGACCTTACGAAGAATACCCTCTTCGTCAACCGCATGATGGTGTTCATGATGCCCGTCATGATGCTCATCATGAACGGCGTGACGCTGCTGGTCGTCTGGGTCGGCGCGCACCAGATTGCGGAGTCCTCGATGCAGATCGGCGACATGATGGCGTTTATCCAGTACGCGATGCAGATTATCATGTCCTTCCTGATGATATCGATGATGTTCATTTTTCTGCCGCGCGCGGCGGTGTCGGCGGAACGCATCGCGGAGGTGCTCGATACGGAGTCCTCCGTCCTCGACCCCGAGGAGCCCAAGCCGTTCGATCCTGCGAAGAAGGGCGTGGTTGAATTTAGGAACGTTTCTTTCCGCTACAGCGACGCGGAGGAGAACGCGCTTTCGGATATTACCTTTACGGCCCTACCCGGGCAGACCACGGCCATTATCGGGCCCACGGGCTCCGGAAAATCTACGATCGCGAGCCTTTTACTGCGCTTCTACGACGCAACGGAGGGGCAGGTGCTCGTCGACGGCGCGGACGTGCGGGACGTCATGCAGGCGGCGCTTCGCGAAAAGATCGGCTACGTGCCCCAAAAGGGCGTGCTGATCTCCGGCACCATCGGTTCGAACCTTAAATACGGACGGAGGGACGCTTCCGACGACGAGATGGAAACCGCATCCCGCGTCGCGCAGGCGACGGAGTTCATCAACGAGAAGCCGGAGCGCTTCGATTCCGAAATCGCCCAGGGCGGCGCCAACGTCTCCGGCGGGCAGAAGCAGCGCCTTTCCATCGCGCGCGCTCTCGTTAAAAAGCCCGAGATCCTCGTATTCGACGATAGCTTCTCCGCGCTCGACTTCCGCACGGACGCGGCGCTTCGAAAGGCGCTTCGCGCACATACGGCGGACAGCACCATACTCGTGGTCGCCCAGCGCATCAACACCATCATGGGCGCGGATCAGATCCTCGTGCTCGGGGACGGCAAAATCGTTGGCCGCGGCACGCATAGGGAGCTTCTCACGAGCTGCCCCGAATACTACGAGATTGCGTCCTCGCAGCTCTCCAAGGAGGAACTCGCATGAACGAGCAGAATACAAGGAAGGCAACCCCGGCTTTCCGCGGCCCGATGGGTGGGCGCGGCCCCATGGGCGGTCCCGGCCCCGGCGGCATGATGCGCGGCGGTGAAAAGGCCAAAAATTTCAAGGGCAGCATGAAAAAGCTGATCGGGCACCTGGGCAAATACCGCCTGACCATCCTTCTGGTGTGGCTGATTGCCGTCGCCTCGACGGTGTTTATGATCTTTGGGCCCAAGATTCTAGGCCGCGCGACGGATGAGCTCTTCACGGGCATCATGGCGAAGATCGCCGGCACCGGCAGCATCGATTTTGCCGCCATAGGCAGGATCATCCTCGAGCTCGTGGGCCTCTATGGCGTGAGCGCGCTGCTCTCGTACCTGCAGGGCTTTATCATGTCCGGCGTGACGGCGGATGTCTCCCGGCGTTTTCGGAGCCAGATCGACGAAAAGATACACAGGCTACCCCTTGGCTATTACGATAAGGTGACGCACGGCGAGATATTAAGCCGCATCACCAACGACGTGGACACGATCAACCAATCCCTCAACCAGAGCCTGACGCAGATCATCACCTCCGTGACCTCGCTCGTCGGCATTCTCATTATGATGTTCACCATCAGCGTGCCGCTCACGCTTGTGGCGCTGTGCGTACTGCCCGTGTCGATGGTTTCGGTTCTTTCCATCATCAGGCGCTCGCAGAAGCACTTCAAGAATCAGCAGGAGTACCTCGGCCACGTCAACGGCCATGTCGAGGAAATGTTCGGCAGTCACATCGTGGTCAAGGCGTTCAACGGCGAGGCGGAATCCGAGCGCGCCTTCGACGAGGCGAACGGGAAGCTCTATCAGTCCGCCTGGAAGGCCAACTTCCTCTCCGGCCTGATGATGCCCATTACGGGCTTCATCGGCAACCTCGCCTACGTCGCTATCTGCATCCTCGGCGGGTATTACGCGGTCAACGGAAACATGACCGTGGGCGGCATCCAGTCCTTCATCCAGTACGTGCGCTCGTTCAACCAGCCCATCGCGCAGATTGCGAACATTTCGAACGTTCTCCAGCAAACCGCCGCCGCGGCGGAGCGCGTATTCGAATTCCTCGGGGAACAGGAGGAAGTCCCCGAGGCGGAGCGGGCCCTTACCATCGTGGATGCGAAGAGCGGCGCGAAGGGCGACGTCGAGCTGAGCGGCAGGGTTCGCTTTAATCACGTGTCCTTCGGCTACACGCCGGAGAAAATTGTGATCCGCGATTTTTCCGCCTGCGCAGAGCCGGGGCAGAAGATCGCCATCGTCGGCCCCACGGGCGCGGGCAAGACCACCATAGTCAAGCTCCTCATGCGCTTCTACGACGTGAGCGCGGGCGAGATCGACCTCGACGGGCACGACATCCGCCTGTTCCGCCGCAACGACCTGCGCACGCATTTCGGTATGGTGCTGCAGGATACGTGGCTCTTTTCCGGCACCATCGCGGACAACATCCGTTACGGCAGGCCGACCGCCACCGATAAGGAGGTGCACGCCGCCGCGCGCGCCGCGCAGGTGGATCACTTCATCCGCACGCTGCCGGAAGGGTACAACGCGCTCATCAACGAGGAAGTCAACAACATCTCCCAGGGGCAGAAGCAGCTCTTAACCATTGCGCGCGCCATCCTGTGCGATCCGGATATCCTCATCCTCGACGAGGCGACCAGCTCCGTCGACACGCGCACCGAGCTGCTCATCCAGAAAGCGATGGATAACCTCATGAAAGGGCGCACGAGCTTTGTTATCGCGCACCGCCTCTCGACCATACGAAACGCCGACCTGATCCTTGTGATGAACGACGGCGATATTGTCGAGCAGGGCACGCATGCGGAGCTTCTTGAACGGGGCGGCTTCTATGCGAAGCTCTACAACAGCCAGTTCGAGGAAGCCGGCGCCTGATTTCCCGGAAAATATCAAAACGCAAGGCTCGCCCCGCAATACCTGCGGGACCGGGCCTTTCTTGCATTATGAAGCTTTGGAATCTATAATGAAGCCATGACGTACCGCATCCTGATCGTCGAGGACGACGCCAACATCGCCGCCGCCATCAAAAAGCACCTCGAATCGTGGGGGCTTGAGGCCGCCTGCGCCGAGGATTTCCGCGATCTGCTGCCGCAGTTCGCCTCGTTCGCGCCGCACCTTGTATTGATGGACATCTCCCTCCCGTTTTACAACGGATACCATTGGTGCGCCGAGATCCGCAAGCTCTCCAAGGTGCCGGTGGTGTTCATCTCCTCCGCGTCGGACAACATGAACATCGTGCTCGCCATGAACATGGGGGGAGACGATTTCATCGCCAAGCCCTTCGACCTTTCCGTGCTCTCTGCGAAGGTGCTCGCCATGCTCCGGAGGAGCTATGATTTTGCGGGGCAGACGGGACTTATCGAGCACAAGGGCGCCCTTTTGAATACTGCCAGCGGCACGCTGCACGTGAACGGCAACGGCGTGGAGCTGACGCGCAATGAATACCGCATCCTGCTGATCCTCCTTGAGAACAGGGGCGCGATCGTCGGGCGGGACGCGCTCATGACGCGCCTGTGGGAAACGGACAGCTACGTCGACGAGAACACGCTTGCCGTCAACGTGGCGCGCCTTAGGAAGAAGCTCGCTTCGGCCGGGCTTACGGACTTCATCTCCACCCGGCGCGGCGAGGGGTACATGATCGAATGATCGGGAAGCTGCTCCTATCGTACATCAAACGGCATACGGCGCTGATCCTCGCGCTGCTGCTGGCCATGGGCATTTTCGCGGCCGTGTTCTCGCTCTACGACCTCCCCGCGGAGGCTGTCGGCTATGCCGCGGCGCTGACGGCGGCCGTTTTCCTCGTGCTCGGCGCGATTCGTTTTACGGCCTTTTACCGCAGGAATCAAGCGCTCCTCTCGCTTGAAAGGCGCATCGACGTTGAGCTTTCCGGCCTGCCGCGCCCGTCGAGCATACTCGAGGCGGAGTATCAGGCTCTGCTTCGCGCGCTCTTCGAGAGCAAGCGCTCACTTGCCTCCGCCTTCGCCGAAAAGCAGGCGCAGACCGAGGAATACTATACGCTCTGGGCGCATCAGGTCAAAACCCCCATCGCGGCCATGCGGCTGATGCTCGGCGCGAGCGACCACGACGCGCAGTTTGACGCGGAGCTCTTCAAAATCGAGCAGTATGTGGAGATGGTGCTCAACTACGTGCGCGCGCAGAGCGACGAGACGGATTACGTGCTCCGCCGCGTCTCGCTTGATGACATTGTGCGCGCGTCGCTTCGCAAATACGCGCGCGCCTTCGTCTTGAGCAAAACAAAGCTTTCGTACGCACAAACCGGCCTCGTTGTGCTCACGGATGAAAAGTGGATCGCTTTCTGCCTCGAGCAGATCCTGTCCAACGCGCTCAAGTACGCCTCCGGAGGGGAAATCGCTATTTACACGGAGGGTGAAACCCTCGTCATAGCGGACACGGGCATCGGCATATCGCCCGAGGATCTGCCCCGCGTGTTCGAGAAGGGCTATACCGGCTACAACGGCCGCATGGACAAGCGCGCGACCGGTATCGGATTGTACCTTGTCAAAACCGTGCTCGACCGGCTGGGCCACGCCATTTCAATCGAGTCCGCGCTGGGCCGCGGCACGAAGGTGCGCCTCGGCCTCAGCCGGGACGAAACGGCATTCGACTGAACCAACCTTACGAAAACGTAAGGCTGTGCAGCGCGGACGTAAGACGATTCGATGGCGCGCGGCGCGGTTTTTTTGTTATACTCGCACCATCAAGCCAACGGAGGTATGTATGGCGCTTCTCGAAGTAAAAAACGTAAAAAAGATATACACGACGCGCTTTGGCGGCAATCCCGTGCAGGCGCTCTCAAACGT
>DATMYG010000154.1:0-2000 GCA_035561055.1 Clostridia bacterium
GTGTATTTGAACATCTATACATTCCTTTCTAAAAAATTCCGTTCCGGCGTGCACACGCACTCCACGTGAAGAGAAAGGATATGATTGATCGCTTAATCTCGAAACCTATCGGCCGATTTCAGAGTGAATTGTCAATTGCCCCCGCCGCCCTGAGCAGCGCGCCTTTAATAAACTCAATATTCTTTTCGTCGAAGACGACGTCGCGCGCGGTATGGATGCGGCCGAGATAGAGAAGCCCCCGTCTCGTGCGCCGGAGCGCGGCGATCCCCACGCCCTTTTTGAAATTCACCTGGTCGGAAGGATAGATGGTGTTGCGCGCATGGCCGATTTCCACCTGTTTTTCCGCACTTGGCACAAAGCACGCGCGAAGGAGCTCCTCAAGCAGTGCGGGGCAATACCTGGGGAGCGCGAGGAGGATCGTATTCCCGTCGGATACGCAGTCGAGGTTGAGCACCACCGCGTCCCGCCGCGCCTTGGGATGCTTCATCGCGAATGCGCCGGAGCCGAACACGCCCAGTTCCTCGTTGTCGAAGAGCACAAAGGCGATGTGATCGCGAAGCTCGGCGGGCAGCGCGAGCGCGGTTTCCAGCACGGCAATCACGCCGGAGGTATTGTCGTTGGCGGTATGGCGGTTCGCGGGGCCAAAGACGAGAAGGGCCGCGAAGGCGATCATCGCCAGGCTGAACAAAGGCAGGAAGAACCCGTGGGTTATACCGAACAGCATGGGAAGATACGTGATGCCGATGGCCGAGAGTACGATGACGGCCGCGAGCGCCAACTGGTAGAGCATGAAAAGGGCCGCGTTCTTGGGCGTGATGAAATTGGGCAGCGGCATCGCGGCGCAGGTGTCGTAATGCGCCGTAATAATGAGCTTCGCCGTGTCGGGGTCGCCCAGCACGAGGTTGCGGTTGAGAAATAGCGCGCGCGCGGGCTCAACGCGCGAAGCGATCCCTTCCCTTTCGAGCGAGGCCGCGACGAACGCGAGGAACGCGCGCTTCCTGCGCCGCCCCTTGCGGATTTGGTATTCACTGAGTATCGCGCGGGAAAGCTCCGTCATACGTTCTGCTTCCTCAGGCCCTGTAGGTGCCGGGCGAGCTGATCCCCGCAGGAGGTGCCCTTCATGCCGCAGGTGATGCCGCCGAGCCTGAGGATGGCCTCGTCCACCATCATGCCCTCCGCGAGGGCGGCGAGCGCCTTGAGGTTGCCGTTGCAGCCGTCGGCAAAGCGGATGTTCCTGAGCTTGCCTTCCTCCACGTCGAACTCCACGCGCGTAGAGCACGTGCCGACGTTCCTGAATCCGTAGTGCATGTTCCGTCCGTCCCTTTATAAATATTGCGATTGCTTACGGTAAATCCGAGACCCAGCGGCCCGACGCTCCGCAGGGCAGCACCAGCCCGCCCCGCGCGATGGGCAGGCCGACCTCGTCCGCCTCCGCTCGCCCGCCGCGCCCCGCGAGGGCGATGGCAAGGATATCCTTGAGTACGCTCGGCGCGAGGCCGGTCGTGTAAGAATTGATAAGAAAGAAGCGCGCGTCGGGGGAAAGAATGCTCGCGCACGCCTCTACAAGAGGGTAAAGGTTGTCCTCGATCTTCCACATTTCCCCCGTAGGGCCGCGCCCGTAGCTGGGCGGGTCCATAAGGATGCCGTCGTAGGTCCTGCCGCGCCTCTGTTCGCGAAGCACGAATTTCATCGCGTCGTCCACAATGAAGCGCGCGGGCTTATCCGCGAGTCCCGCAGCCTCGAGGTTGTCCTTCGCCCAGGCGACCATGCCCTTGGCGGCGTCCACATGCACGACCTCCGCCCCGGCCGCCGTGAGCGCGGCGGTCGCCCCGCCCGTGTAGGCAAAAAGGTTGAGCACACGAAGCTGTTTTTTAGCATTGCGCGCGAGGCCGCCCATCCAGTCCCAGTTGACCGCCTGTTCGGGGAAAAGGCCCGTGTGCTTGAAGCCCGTCGGCCGCACGACGAAGGTCAAATCCCCGTAGCGCACGCGCCAGCTTTCG
>DATMYG010000155.1:0-6994 GCA_035561055.1 Clostridia bacterium
AAAGTCGCTTATTGCCTGCTCGTAAAGTTCCGTGCCGCGCGGCGCGGCGTACAGCGAGGTCAGGCCCGTGAACGCAGCGTCATAGCTTTTGAGCGCGAAATCCACGCGGATGCGGTTATAGAGAAGCTCCGTCTTTTGATCTTCGGTCGGTGCTTCGTAGCTGACCGCGTCGAGAGACGCGCGCGCGGACTCCGCGTCGCCTTCCGAAAGATACCTATCGACGAGCTTGACGTGCAGCGTATCGATGTGATTGGCGCTCTCCTGATAATCCGCGATTTCGCTGAATGCGCTCAATGCCTCCTTGTAGCTGCCCGAGGCTTCAAGCTGCAGCGCCTGCTCGTATTTGTTGGCCTTTATGCTGTTGACGAGCAGTATCGCGAGCAGCGTCACGATGACCGCCGCGCCAAGGACGATGCCCACGATGGCGCCGACGCCAAGCTTCTTGCGCGCGGCGGGCTTCTGTGCATAGCCCGGGGCGCTCTGCGCGTACGGGGGGTGCGCTTGCGCGGGGGCGTAGGCATATCCCGCGGGCGGCTGCGGCGCGTACTCGCTCTGCGTAAAGCCCTGCAGAGGCTTTTCGCCGACGGCATAAGCCGGCGGGGACGTGGCGTCCCGTGCCGGCAAGGGCTCGGGCAGCTCGACGGCGCTTCTTGCCAGCAGCGCCGCTTTCATCTCGGAAGCCGAGGCGAAACGCGTGGCAGGGTCGAAGCCAATCGCTTTCATGACGACGCTTGTGAGCGCCTTGTCCCCGCCTGTCGGCCAGGGGGGCATGTTCCCCCGCATGCGCAGGTCGAGCGCCCGCTCGGCGGCCTGCGCCGAAATTTCCTGCGGCGCGGGCGGCAGGAAGGGGTATCGGTTGTTGTTGAGGAGCTTATACATCAGGATGCCGAGGGAGTATACGCTGGCCGCAGCGTCGGCGGGCTTGCCGCCGTACACCTCGGGCGCCATGGAAAACGGCGCGCCGCGAAAATCCGTCCGGTCATCCATCAGCTCGCCCGCGACGCACAGATCGCCCAGCTTGAACGCGCCCTGCGGGCTGAGATAAACGTCGCCTTCCCCGAACGCGCGGCAGACGATTCCTTTGGCCTCGCACGCCTCGAACGCACGGGAGAGTTCCACGCCGAGCCGCCGCACCTCCTCCGGCTCCATGGGATTGTCGGCGATGTAATCGCCCAGAGGGATCAGCGGTTCCGTGCGGATCAGGATATCCCATTGGAGCGTGCCTTCCCGGTGAACCACGGCATGATCTTCGTATGTGACGACGCCGCTCTCGTTGCGCAGGGCATTCATGCGCTCGATCGCGGCGCGCACGCGGGCGACCCTCTGCTCGAAATAAGCGGCGGCCGCCTTCGCGTCGAGCCCTTTCGCGCGCAGGGATTGCGCTTCGGCCTCATCCCGGGGGATGGCAATGTGCCTGCACGCGCCGTATACGGCGCGGCCGCCATCGCGGCGCACGAGCCTGTATGCGCGGGCGACGCCGTCCGCACCCAGAAACTCGTCCGCGTACCAATCTCCCCACAGGGGTTCGAAACTCCGGATCGGATCGTTCGGCTGCACCATAACTACCTCCGAAATGCTAGAATTCGTCGTTGCATCCATTATATTGCAAATTTCCGCGCGTGTCATTAATGTAAATGATTTTTCTTAAAGTTTACGTGTCGGGTGAAAATCCATGCGCAAAAAAAGCCCGCCGGATTAGGCGGGCTCTCGCTTTGAAACAGGTTACTTCTTTAGCGCGTTGTACTGCCTGATCGCGAGGGCGAGGAGGTCCATTGCGCGCTCGAGGTCTTTGCAGTTGAGCACGTAGGCGATGCGGACCTCGTTTTTACCCTTGCCGGGCGTCGCGTAGAAGCCCGCGCCGGGGGCGTACATGAGCGTTTCGTTGTTATCCGAAAAATCGGTTAAGAGCCACTTCTGGAACTCGTCCGTGTCATCCACGGGCAGCTTCGCCATGACGTAGAACGCGCCTTTGGGTTCCTTGCACACGACGCCGGGGATTTCATTCAGCTTGCGGTAGATTGTGTCCCTGCGGCAGCGGTACTCGTCGCGCACGTCGTTGAAGTATTCCGTGCCCGCGTCGTAGAGCGCGGCGGAGGCGACCTGATCGAGCGTTGCGACCGAGAGGCGCGCCTGGCAGAACTTGAGCGCGTGCTGCTGGAGGGTCTTGTTGCGCGTGATCAGCGTCCCGATGCGCGCGCCGCACGCGCTGAAGCGCTTGGAGACGGAATCGATGATGATCGCGTTCTCGCGGATGTCCTCGAACTCGCCGATGGAAGCGAGCCGCTCGCCACCGTAAATGAACTCGCGGTAGACCTCGTCGCCGATGAGGAAGAGGTCGTGCTCCTTTGCGATGTCCGCCATCAGGCGCAGCTCCTCGGGGGAAAGCACCGTGCCGGTCGGGTTGCCGGGGTTGGTAAACATCAGCGCGCGCGTGCGCTCGTTGATGAGCGGCTCGATCTTCTCGCGCGAGGCATAGTGGTAACCCTCCTCGGCGGTCGTGGGGATCGGCCGAATCGAAGCGCCGGTCGCGTTGACGAAGGTGTTGTAGTTCGGGTAGAACGGCTCGGGCGCGATGATTTCGTCCCCGTTGTCGAGGATGCAGTTGAGCGCGATGGAGAGCGCCTCGCTGCCGCCGGTCGTGATGAAGATATCGCCCGCGGCGTAGTCGATGCCGAGGCTATGATAATACTTGCGCACGGCCTCGATCATCTCCGGGATTCCGGGCGAGGGGGCGTAGGCAAGCACGGGCAGGCGGAAATTGCGCACCGCGTCGAAATAGGCGGGCGGGGTGGCGATGTCGGGCTGGCCGATGTTCAGGTGGTAGATCTTGACACCCTTCTTGTTGGCTTCCACCTGATAGGGATAGAACTTGCGGATTGGGGATTGGCTGCACTTTTCGATCTTGCTTGAAAACTTCATTGCTTCCTCCTGAACCGGTTTTATCCGGGTTAATAGGGTCTCAGCTTTTCGGCGTCGCCGCCGGAGAAGGTGCGGGCGCGCCTCCCGTGCCCACGATCGTTTCGCCCGTGACCGGGTTATAGGTGTCCTTGTAAAGCTCTTCGCTGGATTGGAGCACGCCGTCAAGGTAGGTATCGCGCCAGGCGGTGGCCTCGTAGCCGTCGCGCGCGACAATATTCTCGAGGATGTAGTCGGCGGGCTGCGCCGTATCGTAGACGATATTGGTCGTGGAGGTAATCACCCTGTCCACCACGCCGCGCACCTTGTAGGTGATGCCCGCGGGCAGCGGCTTGCCGTAGATATAAACCGTGCAGGTATAATTCGCCCTGTCGCAGTAAACGAAGAAGTACAGGGAATATCCCGTGTTGTTAACGAAGCTCAGGCTTTTGCCCGCCTCGACCGTGCCGGTAACCGTGCAGTCGAGCCCGGTGTCGACATAGCTAGAGGGCCAGGAGTGATGCTTGCGCTCGGTAATCGAGATGCCCGCGATGTTTGCGGCGAGCACCTCCGCGATCGTGGAGCCGCGCTGCATGGACGCGCCGGCGCACAGCAGGGCGTTGTAGAGCGTGGTCGAAACCTGGCAGATGCCGCCGCCGGCTTCGTCCTCATAGGCGTTGCCGTTGACGATGCCCGGCGCGAGAGGCCATCCGTCCGCCTCGGTGCGCGGGCCGATATAGGCGTTGAAGTTGAACTCCTCCTGATCTTTTACGACCATGCCGTTCAATAGCGTGCTGGCTTTCTGGATGTTGCCCACGCGCTTTTCGTTGCGCGCTTTGCTGCTGCCGCCGAAACTCGTCTGGAAGGTGGCGATGAGCTGCGTTGCCGCCTTGACGTCGTCGACGGAGGCGGTTGGCTTCGCGAAGTTGAGCTTGGGCTCGAGTGTGGCCGCGTAGTCTCCGGAGGAGAGCAGATCCGCGATATCCTGATAAACGGCGTCCTCGTCGAGGACGTAGCCGTCCTTGCCTTCGTTATAAATAAACTGCGGCTCGCTCGCGGTGGTTACGGTGGTGGCGCTGGGTTCGACGGGCATCGTATTGAGCGCCGCCGCGATAACGGCGAGCTTCGCCTTGAGCGCAGCTTCATCCGGCTTGAAGGTCACCGTGAGGGACCGACCGTTGGCCGCTACGTCTTCCTTTTCGCTATTGTTTTCAATAACGGTGCCGCTGCGCCCGAGCGCGATGGCCTCGGTGAGCACCTCGTCAAGCATGGAGGTCGCCTTCATGTCGGCGGCCGTGAGCAGCCAGAGCATCGTGCCGTGGGAAACCGTGATGTTAATGGATTCCATATCCGCCTGCACGGAGGGCAGGAGCGCCTCGCGCGCGGCGGAATAGGTCATGCCCGATATATCCATGCCGTTGACCGAGACGCCCTCGATAAATGCGCCGTCGTCCTTGATGGCTTCCATGTCGCTCTGGCTGGGCTTATTCGTAAATATATACACGATGAGCACGACGACGAACGCCGCCGCGAGCGCGCCGAACGCGAGCTTTGCGCCCTTGAGCGTGCGGCTGAGCTTGGTGCGCCGCTTCGTGCGATTGAAATTTGGTTTACCGCCTGCGCCGACCGTTCCGGGCGCGCGGGATATGCTATGTTCCATCAATCCACTACACCTCACGATCAATTATTATACATCAACCGCACGCCTCCTTCAACATTGCGGGGGCAATATATTCGGCATCGACGTTTGTTTACAAATACAAAACGTCCTACTTAAAATTGCCGCGGCCGCTATTTTGACCGTATAATCGTTTGTTTACAAATGACCGTCCTTGTCTATCCTGTGCGCAGGGAGTATAATTGTACCATCGTGGGGAGGTAGGCTTCCCGCAAAGAAAGTGAGGAACCAATTTGGCGAGCAAGGCAAAATCAAATAAGCTCAAAATCATACCGCTGGGAGGCGTGGGCGAGGTAGGCAAGAACCTGACCGTACTCGAGTACGGAAAGGACATGATCATCATCGATTGCGGCCTGATCTTTCCCGACGACGACCTGCCCGGCATCGACTACGTGATACCCGACATGTCCTACGTCGAAAGGAACGCGGATAAGCTCAGGGGATTCCTGATCACGCACGGCCATGAGGATCATATCGGCGCGCTGCCATACGCGCTCAAGCAGTTCAAAACGCCCGTATATGGCACGAAGCTGACCTGCGCGCTCATCGAGCATAAGCTTGAGGAGGAAAAAATCTCGGACGCGCAGCTCGTGTGCGTCAAGCCGGGGGACCGCGTGCACCTCGGGTGCTTCAACGTTGAATTCATCAAAACCAGCCACTCGATCGCGGGCGCATGCGCCCTCGCGATCATCACGCCCGTGGGCACGATCATCCATACGGGCGACTTCAAGGTGGACTATACGCCGCTCGATAACGAGCCCATCGACATCGCGCGCTTCGCGTACTACGGCTCGCGCGGGGTGCTCGCGCTTCTTTCGGACAGCACCAATGCGGAGCTTGCCGGCCACACGCTCTCCGAGCGCGAGATCGGCCGCACCTTCGAGCATTACTTCGACATCGCGGACGGCCGCGTGATCGTCGCCACCTTCGCCTCGAACATCTACCGCATCCAGCAGATTGCGGACGTCGCGATCTCCTTCGGGCGCGTGATCTGCTTCCAGGGGCGCAGCATGGTCAACATCGCCAAGGTCGCGACGGAGCTCGGCTATTTGAGCATTCCCGAAGAAAAGATCGTCGATGTGGACAAGCTCGAGCGCATCGCGGAATCCAAGATCTGCGTCATCACCACGGGCAGCCAGGGCGAGCCCATGAGCGGCCTGTTTCGCATGGCCAACTCCTCCCACCGGCTCAACATCGGCAAGGGGGATACGGTCATCATCTCCGCCTCGGCGATTCCCGGCAACGAAATCGGCGTAAGCCGCGTCATCAACCAGCTCTACCTCAAAGGAGCGAAGGTTGTCTATGACCGCATGGCGGATGTGCACGTTTCCGGCCACGCGCGCCGCGAGGAACTGAGGCTGATGTTCACGCTCACCAAGCCCCGCTACTTCATTCCCGTGCACGGCGAGGCGCGCCAATTGTATATGCATGCCGAGCTCGCGCAGGAGATGGGCATACCGGAGCGCAACATCGTCGTACCCGAGATCGGGGATGTGATCGAGCTTTCCCGCAACACCATCCGGCAGTCCGCGGGCGTCCACGCGGGCGGCGTCATGATCGACGGCGGCAGCGTGGGGGAAATCGGGGACGCGGTGCTCAGAGATCGCCGCCAGCTCGCGGAGGACGGTTTGTTCACCGTGGTGATTCCCCTGAAGAAAAGCACGGGCGAGCTCATCGGCACGCCGGAGGTCATCTCGCGCGGCTTCATCTACGTCAAGAATTCGGAAGAGCTCGTCTCAGGCGCGCGCACGCTCGTCAGGGAGCTTGCGGAGAAATTTGCGCACGCCAATAAGTCCGAGTGGAGCGGCATCAAAAACGGCATACGCGCGGCGCTCAAAAACGAGCTGTTCAGCAAGACCAAGCGCACGCCGATCATACTGCCCATCGTCATTGAGATCGACATCTGAGGAGGGAGCCATGGTTTACGACAGGGCGCGGGAACTGGCGCGCATGCTCTCTGAGAGCGACGAATACAAGGCCTACAAGGACACGCGGGAACGCGCGTTCGCGAACGATACTACGAAGGCGTTGCTCAAGGAGTACAACACGCTCCGCATCCGCGCGCAGGGGGCTGTCGTCTCCGGCAAGAAGGACGAGGAGTGCCTCGCGCGGCTCCAGAAGATCGGTGAGGTGCTGCAGTTGAACCGCGACGCTTCGGATTATCTGATCGCCGAGTACCGGCTCAACACCATGCTCGGCGACGTGTACCGTATCCTCGCGGAGGCGCTTGACCTGAGTCTCGACGCGCTCGAGGAGTAAGGGGATGGAGGACGACATCAAAAAGGACCGCGCGCGGGAGCAGCGGGATCGAAAGCGCGGCCGCAAGAAAGCCGCGGCGAAGGCGTGGCGGGCGCTGCGTCCCCTCGCCGTATTCGCGTGCGGCCTCGCGCTGTGCGCGGGCATCCTGTACGGCGGGTACCG
>DATMYG010000156.1:0-5568 GCA_035561055.1 Clostridia bacterium
ATCCTCGCGGCCGCCATCCAAGAGAACGGCGCGGGCGTTGTGGTGGGCATGACCACGTTCGGCAAGGGCATCGTGCAGACCACCTTTCACCTTTCCACCAACGGCGGCTGGATCAAGCTGACGACCGACGGATACTATACCCCGCAGGGTAACAGCATCCACGGCAAAGGCGTCGTGCCCAACATCGAGGTCGACTTGCCGGACGATCTCAAGGGCATCCCGCTCGACGAGATCAGCCAGGAAGACGACGCGCAGCTCTGGGCGGCGCTCGATTACGTGCGCGGCGTGGTGAACGGGGCGACGGACTAGTCGTTCAATCCCAATGCGATAGACGTATAAAAGGTCTCCCGCCGCTCAGCAGGAGGCCGATTTCTTTTTTGCTCTCCCTCCTTGATTCGGTTCAGGATATCGTTGAGTTCAACACCGCTAACTTCCGCAAAGCGCAGGGCAACCTGCGCGTTCTATGCGCCATGCCGCTTCTCGCAGATCGATTCCCTGAGCTTCGCCCAATCCACCGTGCTCAGCGCCCAGAGCATGACATTTGACCCGTAGAAAATCCATACGAGGCAGAACGTGACCGAGGAGATCATGCCGAGATCGAGGTTAAAAATTTCCCCGAAAATTTCCGTCATAAACCACCCCGAGGCAGCAAGGCCCATCATGACTGCGTTGGGTTTGGGGTAAAGGCCGCTTCGCACCGTTTCCCACGAGAACCACATGGTTGTGCAGAAGAAGAACGTATAGATTGGCGCAAGCACCGCGTGGCCGACGCGCACGATATCCTTCCAAAGGATGACGATGGCAACGACGGCGACGCCGTAAGTCAGAAGCGGCAGCCAGCTCCGCCTGAGCGTCAGCTTCCTGACGCAGTGCCAGTCGCTCCGGATGCGAAGGATCAGGATCGCGTGCGCGGCGATGGAAAGGATTCCGCCGACCATGAACACCGTGCCGCCCACGGTTTCCTTCGCGCTCAAGGGTACGATGCTCATGAGGATATCCGTCACGAACATGCACGCGAACGCGGCCACGAGCATCCCCCAGCCCCTGATGCTCCACTTGCGCATCACGAGCAGCAGGACAAAGCTTAAGAGCGTGACCGTGGGCTTCGCCCAGAACGAGTACACGCTGCCGGAATGATACGCATAGTTCATCCAATCGACGGCGATGGCCGAAGAGAGCACCGCCAGCGCCAGCGCTGTAAGCCCGATGAGCGCGGGAAGACAATTTTTCTGTTTCATGCGCAAATCCTTCTTTCCATATGAAATGAAATTGACTTGTCGGACGATGTCAGGCGAGATGGGTGGGACAGATGGGATAAATCCCTTTCTATGGTATCATAGCAAAGGTGCAGTCCGCGCGCAAGGGGCGATATTCAACCGCAAACACTGTGGACAAAGATTATATAAGCGGGCTTCCGCATCAGCCGGAAGCCCGCCCAAATCTCTTGGATATTGATCTTACAGCGTTGGTTTACGCGACCGTTAAAACTCCATAACCTTGAGGTCCTCGTCCACGATCAGCTCCGCGTCGGTCAGCCTCCTGACCTCCTCGAGGGTCGTGTCGGGATGGATCTCCTTAAGCAGGAAGCCCTTAGGCGTGACCTCGATGACGGCGAGCTCCGTGATGATGAGGTTGACGCGGTTTTTCGCGGTCACGGGCAGGGTCACCTTGCGAAGGAGCTTGGGTACATCCTTATTGGTGTGGGTCGTGGCGACGATGACCTTCCTCGAGCCGACGACGAGGTCCATCGCCCCGCCCATGCCGGAAACCATTCTGCCGGGCACGATGTGGCTCGCGAGCGTGCCCGTTTCGTCCACTTGGAGCGCGCCGAGTATCGTTACGTCCACATGCCCGCCGCGGATAATGCCAAAGCTCGTCGCGCTGTCGAAGAACGAAGCGCCGGGCTTGATGTTCACGTTCTGGAAGCCCGCGTTGATGATGCACCTGTTCTCCGTGCCGGGGGCGGAAAGCTCGCCCATGCCGAGGATGCCGTTCTCGGACTGCAGGATGATTTCAACGCCCTCGGGCACATAGCTTGACACCAGCGTGGGGAGGCCGATGCCGAGGTTCACGACGTTTCCGTCGACCAGTTCGCGCGCCGCGCGGCGCGCAATGATTTCCTTGGCGCTCGCCATTATTCTTCACCTCCGACGATATAGTCAACGAAAATGCCCGGAGTCGTCACATAATTGGGGTCCAGCTCGCCGACCTCGACGATCTTTTCGGCGGCGCAGATGACCACCGCGGCCGCAGTCGCCATCATGGGGTTGAAGTTGCGCGTCGTCCCGTCGTAAAAGACGTTGCCCGCCTTGTCTACGACGCTACCGCGGATCAAGGCGACGTCCGCCTTGAGCGGCAGCTCCACGAGGTACTCCACGCCCCCGACGGCGATCTTCTGCTTGCCCTCTTCCACCTCGGTGCCGAGGCCGGTTGGCGTCAGCACGCCGCCGAGCCCCGCGCCGCCCGCGCGGATCATCTCGGCGAGGGAGCCCTGGGGCACAAGCGTCACTTCGAGCTCGCCCGCGTTCATCTGCTCGCCCGACTGCGGATTGAGGCCGATGTGAGAGGCAATCAGCTTTTTCACCAGCTTCGCCTGGATCAGCTTGCCGATGCCCTTAGCGGGGACGCCCGCGTCGTTGCCGATGACCGTCAGATCCCGCGCGCCCTTCTTCACGATGCCGTCCATGAGAATTTCCGGCGTGCCGCAGGTCATGAACCCGCCGACCATGAGGGTCTGGCCGTCATGGATGTGCTCCATGGCTTCTTCGAGAGAGATTACTTTGTTCTTCATTCTTCCTCCTAAAAATAGGCATAAAAAACCGCGGCGTCCGTAGCGCGCGCGGATTGAAGCGCGTTGCGAAAAATACCGTTCTGGAGAAATGCGCGTGGCTCAACCAAAACGCACATTGGGCGTGTAGCGCTTCGATTGTAATATAATGTACCGACGGATGTCAACATTTCCGGACAGAAGGCGCGCCGGCGGAGCGAAGCAAGCAGCCTGTCATGCATGGCGGCGCATATGATATAATACATGCGCCGCGGGGCTTTCCCCGCGAGCTTCGAGCGCTAAAACGGAGGCAGGCATGGATTGCCGGATCGTCCGCTTCGATGAAAACATGTTCCCCTTCCTCCCCCGCCCGCAGCAGCCCTTCGAGCTGATCGGGCGGCTCGCGCCGCGCTTTGACGGGCGGGAATGGCGGCATTCCCAGAAGCTGTTCGACGCGCCGCAAACGAAGACCTACGCAGCCGACGTATACGACCCCCGGGAATACGTAAACAACCCGGAAAAGGCCGCGTTCCTCGCGATGCTGGGGGATGCCTGCGTCGGCAGCATCCGCGCCCATGAACGCTGGAACAAACACGCCCATATCGAGGACATCGAGGTGGATGCGGCGTACCGGGGGCGCGGAGTGGGAACGCTGCTTATGGACGCCGCGGTGGGCTGGGCGCGGGAACGAAAGCTCCACGGCATATCGCTGGAAACGCAGGACAATAACCTCGTCGCCTGCCGTTTCTACCTCAAGTATGGCTTCCGGCTCGGCGGCGCGGACTGCCTCGTTTACGACGCGTTCGAGGCGGTCAGAAATGAGATCGCGCTCTATTTCTACTATATCCTGAAAAATGAAGGTATCTTAACTTAATGGCATTGGCCTTAAGCGGGGATCGCGTCTTTTCCACCGTTTACTTTACAAGCTCCTCGAGCGTCTTTCTGACCGCGCCCGGCCCGCGCACGAGCAGGCGGAAGTATTCCTCCACCTTTTCGCCAAGGCCCGCTTCGTAGAGGTCGACGGCGAAAATTTTCGCGTTCGACAGCATGGGCGAAAGCTCCGTGTGGAAGTCCCTGTCCTCCCCGAGACGGATGCCCTTTACATAGGCGGAAACCTCGTCGAGCATCGGGTCGGGGCTGGGCGCGAAGGCGTTGCCCGCGTCGTCCACGGCCATGAGATAGCGGCACCAGCCCGCGAGCACGAGCGGAATATATTTCAGGCTCTTGACGTCGAGCTTGTCGTTCGCAAGATACGCCTTGATCGTTTCCCCGAAGCGGATGCCGAGCTTTTGCGAGGTGTCCGTGGCGATGCGCTGCGGCGCGTCCGGATTATAAGGGTTCGGGAAGCGCACGTTGAGCACCGTGTCGACGAAGTCCTCCGGCCGCACGATGCCCGGATCGACCACCACGGGCATGGATTCGTCGTAGGCGATGCGCGAAACGAGCAATTTTAGCTGCGGGTCGTTCATCTCCGCGCTGATAAGCGTGTAACCCAGCAGACACCCGAAGATCGCAAGACAGGTATGCAGCGGATTCAGGCAGGTGCAGACCTTCATTTTCTCGAACCGATCGACCGTTTCCCTGTCCGCGAAGTAGACGCCCTCTCCCTCGAAAGCGGGGCGGCCGTTGGGGAAGCGGTCCTCCACGACGAGGTATTGCGCTTCCTCCGCATTGACGAACGGGGCGACAAAGGTCTTTTTCGCCGTTACGACCGGGGCCACATCCTCCAACCCGTCCGCCTCGAGCGCGCGCATGACGGATTCGTCCGGACGCGGCGTGATTTTATCGATGGCGCTCCAGGGGAAGGAAACCTTTACGCCGTCCGTGATGTAAGGCAGGAAGCCGCTCTCGACGAGTCCGGCGCCTGCCCAATTCTTCGCATAGTCCGAAACGGCGGCGAAAAGCCTGTCCCCGTTGTGGGAGCAGTTATCCATGCTCACGAGCGCGACGGGGAGCGCGCCAGCGAGGTAGCGCTCGTAGCAGAGCGCGGCGAGCTTGCCGATGTAGGTGACGGGCTTGGCGGGACCCGCCTTGAAATCGGCGAGCACGGGCGGATAGTAGTTGCCGTTCACGTCCCGGAGGTTGTAGCCTTTCTCCGTGATGGTGAAGCTGACGATCTTCAGGGAGGGCGCGGTGAAAACCTCCTTCATGCGTCGCCAGTCCGGGTGTTCCGTGTCGATCACGAGGGACTCGGTCACGCTGCCCACGACGGTCTTCTCGATTTGCCCGCTCGACTTGAGCGAAACGGCGACGGCGAGGTTATCGAAAGCGCGGTACGCCTTGTCGATAATCTCGTAATCGAAGCCCTCGGCGACGACGATGCCCGTTTCGGCCTTGCCTGAATCGAGCGTGTCCTGCATGACCTTGGCGATGAACGCGCGGAAGATATTTCCCGCGCCAAGATGCAGCCATTCGGGATGTTTCGCGGTATTCGCCGCGACCTTCGCGCGCGCGAACGCGGGCAGCATGTACCCCTTCTCTTTCCAGAATGGGGACGCGAGATTCGCCTGATTCAGTTTCATATAGTAACTCCGATCCGCTTGCGCGGTTATTCATCGATGTGCGCCAGACCCAAGCGAGGCAGCGCCGATGCGGCTTCTGCAATCGTTTGCGGTTATTATACAATGCGTAGGCGAAATGCGCAACGGGAAGGGCGGCGTGGGGCGGTTGCGAACCCGCTCTTGTATTGGCGGGAGAAATAAAGGATAATCCTAATACCATCAACATCGTGCGAGGTGCGTTATGGCGGAAATTTATCTTGCGGGCGGCTGCTTCTGGGGCATGGAAAAATACATCGCCCT
>DATMYG010000157.1:0-8051 GCA_035561055.1 Clostridia bacterium
AATTATAACACTCGCAAAAAGCGTCTGCAAGCCGATGCATGGTATGTCGCGCGGAATTTCATAATTACTTCATAGTGTTTTAACGCTCTCTCCGTTGTGCAAAGGGCAATCCGTGGTAAAATATTGAATGTAAAGATGAGAACATTGGTTCTCATGGCGGGAGGTAGCCATATGAATGCCAACAAGCTAACCCAGCGTTCCCTGGAGGCAATCCAGAGCGCGCAATCTATAGCCGTCGAGCACGACAACCAGCAGGTCGACCAGGAGCACCTGCTCTATGCGCTGCTCACGCAAGAGGATTCGCTCGCCTCGTCCCTGCTCGCCCGCATGGGCGCGGACGCGGAAGCCTTTGCGCGCGCCGTCGAGGACGCGCTGGGCAAGATTCCGCGCGTGACGGGCACCGGCCGCGAGGCGGACAAGATCTATATTACTCCCCAGCTCGACCGCGCGCTGGGCGAGGCGGAGAAGCAGGCCGCGTGCATGAAGGACGAGTACACGAGCGTGGAACACCTCTTCCTCGGCCTGCTCGAAGCGCCAAACGACGCGCTGAAAAAGCTTTTTCGCGAGTACAAAATTGAACGGAACGCGTACCTTTCGGCGCTCGAGGAGGTGCGCGGCGGCGCGCGCGTGACGAGCGATTCGCCCGAGGGCACCTACGACGCTTTGGGCAAATACGCGCAGGACCTTGTGGAGCTCGCGCGCAGGCAAAAGCTTGACCCCGTGATCGGGCGGGATGACGAGGTCAGGAACGTCATCCGCATCCTCTCGCGGAAAACCAAGAACAACCCCGTGCTCATCGGAGAGCCGGGCGTGGGCAAGACCGCCATCGCCGAGGGTCTCGCGCAGCGGATCGTCCGCGGGGACGTGCCAGCCTCGCTCAAGGAGAGGAAAATCTTTTCCCTCGACATGGGCGCCTTGATCGCGGGGGCGAAATTCCGCGGCGAATTCGAGGAGCGCCTCAAGGCCGTATTGAACGAGGTCAAGCGCAGCGAGGGGAAGATCATCCTCTTCATCGACGAGTTGCACAACATCGTGGGCGCGGGCAAAACCGAGGGCAGCATGGACGCGGGCAACCTCTTAAAGCCCATGCTCGCGCGCGGAGAGCTGCACTGCATTGGCGCGACCACGCTCGACGAGTACAGGAAGTACATCGAAAAGGACGCCGCGCTTTCCCGCCGCTTTCAGCCCGTGCTGGTTGACGAGCCCTCGGTCGAGGACACGATCTCGATACTCCGCGGCCTCAAGGAACGCTACGAGGTCTTCCACGGCGTGAAGATCAACGACAACGCGCTCATCGCCGCGGCGACGCTCTCGCACCGGTATATTTCGGATAGGTTCTTGCCGGATAAAGCGATTGACCTCGTGGACGAAGCCTGCGCGCTCATCCGCACCGAGATGGACTCCATGCCCACGGAACTCGATGAAATGTCCCGCCACATCATGCAGCTTGAAATCGAGGAGGCGGCTCTTATCAAGGAGAGCGACAAGCTCTCGCAGGAGCACCTGAGCGAAATAAGGAAGAACCTTGCCGAGGAGCGCGAGCGTTTTGGCTCCCTCAAGGCGAAGTGGGAGACCGAAAAGGAAGCCATTAAGTCGGTACAAAGCGTACGCGAGGAGCTTGAGCGGCTCAACGCTGAAATGGAGAAGGCTGAGCGTGAGTACGACCTCAACAAGGCCGCGGAACTCAAGTACGGCCGCATCCCCAAGCTGCGCGCCGAGCTCGAGCGCGCGGAGAAGGCGAGCGAGGAGGGCAAGGCCTCCGGGCTTTTGCGCGACCGCGTCAACGAGGAGGAAATTTCCCGCATCGTCGCCCGCTGGACGGGAATCCCGGTATCGAAACTAATGGAGGGCGAACGCGAGAAGCTCTTGCACCTCGAGGAGATCCTGCACAAGCGCGTCATCGGCCAGGACGAGGCGGTCCGCACCGTGAGCGACGCGATTCTTCGCACGCGCGCGGGCCTCAAGGACCCGAAGAAGCCTATCGGCTCCTTCCTGTTCCTCGGCCCTACTGGCGTGGGCAAGACGGAGCTCGCCCGCGCGCTCGCGCAGGCGCTCTTTGACGACGAGAACAACATTGTGCGCATCGACATGAGCGAATATATGGAGAAATACTCCGTCTCCCGCCTGATTGGCGCCCCTCCGGGCTATGTCGGGTACGACGAGGGTGGTCAACTGACCGAGGCCGTGCGCCGCAAGCCCTACAGCGTGGTCTTGTTCGACGAGGTCGAGAAGGCGCATCCGGACGTGTTCAACGTGCTCTTACAGGTATTGGACGACGGCCGCCTTACCGACTCGCAGGGGCGCACGGTGGACTTCAAGAACACCGTCATCGTCATGACGAGCAACCTTGGAAGCCAGTTCATCCTCGAGGGCATCAGGGACGGGCGCATCGCCGAATCCGCGCGCAAGCAGGTTGAAGCCATGCTCAAGCAAAGCTTCCGGCCGGAGTTCCTCAACCGCATCGACGACATCGTCTTCTACAAGCCGCTCGAACGGGAGGAAATCTACCGCATCGCGGAGCTGATGCTCGGGGAAATCCGGCAGCGCCTCGCCGAAAGGCGCCTCGGCGTAAAGCTCACCGAGGCCGCCAAGCGTTACATCGCCGATACGGGCTACGACCCGCTCTATGGCGCGCGCCCGCTCAAGAGGCTGCTGCAGAGCAAGCTTGAAACGCTGCTCGCCCGCCGCATCATCGAGTCCGACCCCGCGCCGGATACGGTGTTCACCGTGGACTACGACGGGAACGATTTAAAGATTCTAGCCAGCTGAACATCAAACAACAATACCGGGCCGATTTCATATCGGCCCCGGCATTGATCGCGTAAATGAACGGGGCGGATTACCTATCCGCCCCGTGCTTTGTTATTGGTCGTCCTCGTTTTCCTTCTCCCGGAACTCCTGCCCGTCCTCGTCCGCGGTCGCGGCCTCCACTTCCTTTTCCCCGGTTTCGACCTCGGGGTCGGCGGTCTGCAGGCGGGTCCGGCGCTCGGCAAAGGTTTCGATTGTGACCTCTTCTCCCTGGAAGATCTTCTCGAACTCGTCGCCGTCGATGCGCTCGTATTCGAGAAGTGCCTTAACCACGCGCTCGAGCGCGTCCTTGTTGTCGAGGATGGCCTTGCGCGCACGCTGGAACTGCTCGTCCAGGATGCGGCGTATTTCCTCATCCACGCGGGCGGCGACCTCCTCGGAATAGTTGCGCTGGTGGCCCCAGTCCTTGGCGATGAAGACCTCGGTCTGCCCGCCGAGGAACACCGGGCCGATCGCGTCGCTCATGCCGTACTCGACCACCATCTTGCGGGCAATCTCGCTCGCGCGCTGCAGGTCGTTGTAAGCGCCCGTGGAAATATCGCTGAGCATCACGCTCTCGGCGACGCGGCCGCCCATCAATTCCGCGATCCGGTCGAGCAGCTTGCCGCGCGTCATGTGGTTCTCATCCTTGTCGGGCATGGTCATGGTGTAGCCTGCCGCCATGCCGCGCGGGATGACGGAAATCTCGTGCACCGGGTCGCAGTGGGGCAGCACGCGCGCGACAATGGCATGGCCGGCTTCGTGGTAGGCGGTGTTCCGCTTATCCTCCGCCGTGATGACGCGGCTGCGCTTTTCGGGACCGACGATGGTACGGGTGATGGCCTCCTCAAGCTCGGTCATGGTGATGTACTTCTTTTTAAAGCGCGCGGCGAGAATGGCCGCCTCGTTCAAAACGTTCTCGAGGTCGGCGCCCGTGAAGCCCACGGTGCGCTTGGCGAGCACCGCGAGGTTGACGTCCGGCCCGAAGGGCTTGCCCTTCGCATGCACCTTGAGGATGTCCTCGCGGCCTTTCACGTCGGGATAATTGACGGTAATCTGCCTGTCGAACCTGCCGGGCCTGAGCAGCGCGGGGTCGAGGATGTCCGGCCGGTTGGTGGCGGCGATGACGATGATGCCCTCGTTGACGGCGAAGCCGTCCATCTCGACGAGCAGCTGGTTCAGAGTCTGCTCGCGCTCGTCGTGCCCACCGCCGAGACCTGCGCCGCGCTGGCGGCCGACTGCGTCGATCTCGTCGATGAAGATGACGGCGGGCGCGCTCTTCTTGGCGGTATTGAACAGATCGCGCACGCGGCTTGCGCCGACGCCCACGAACATTTCCACAAAGTCGGAGCCTGAAATCGAGAAGAAGGGTACCTTCGCCTCGCCCGCGACGGCCTTGGCGAGCAGCGTCTTGCCCGTGCCCGGAGGGCCTACGAGCAGCACGCCCTTGGGTATGCGCGCGCCCATCTCGGTAAAGCGGCGCGGGGAGCGCATGAACTCCACAACCTCCCTGAGTTCCTCCTTCTCCTCGTCCGCCCCGGCGACGTCGTCGAAGGTGGTCTTGTTGTTCGGGTCGAGCTGCGTGCGCGCGTGGCTCTTGCCGAAGCTCATCACCTTGTTGCCGCCGTTCTGCGAGCGGATTACGAAGTAGTAGAATATGCCGAATGCGGCGATGATCAGCAGATATGGCAGGATCATCTCGAACATCGACGGCTGCGCGGGTGGATTATACGTATAGGAAAAGCTGTATTCGCTGGGCGTCACGAGCGCGGCGTCCTTGCCGGTTTCCGCAGCGACGATGGCGTTCATGTCCGCGCGGAACGTTTCCTCGGAGGAGACGTAACAATAGAAGTCGTACCGCTTGGGGAACGCTTCCTTGTTTTCGGAACCTTTCATGATGCCAACGATCTCGCCGTCCAGGTATTCGATCGCGTCGACCTGCTTCTCCTGAACGCGCTTGATCAGTTCGGCGTATTCGATGAGCTTATCCTCTGTATCCTGCGACTGGAGCTGCGTGATCAATATGATGATGACCAGCACGATGGCCAGGTAGATAAGCGGCGTTCTGATCTTTTTGCTCAAAATTTCCCTCCCGTATGCGGCGAAATCGCGGCGCACTAACCATTATTGCAATCCTAATCATATTACCACAAACGCGCGCAATGGCAAAGGAATAATTGTGAAAAGGAAGCAAAAAAACACGCCAAAACAGGTAGTTTCGCCCGGTCTTGCGGTGCGGCGCGGCATGAATTGTTTTCGCCGTGCGGCGAATATTATTTGAATGGCGTTCGAAGCTATGGTAACATGGGGCCAGTGTCCGAGCGGACGAAAGGAGTTGCGTGCATGTCTGAACAGCAGACCTTCAGGTTGATTTCCCGGGAAAACGTCGGGGAGCTTAACGGAATACTCAGCGTTTATGAACACCTCGCGACGGGGGCGATCCTCGCGCACATCGGGGACGACAACCCGCAAAAGCTCTTTATGATCGGTTTTCGAACGCTGCCCGGGGACGATACGGGCGTCGCGCATATCATGGAGCACAGCGTTTTGTGTGGCTCGAAAAAATACCCCGCGAAGGAGCCCTTCGTGGAGCTGATGAAAGGTTCCCTCAACACTTTCCTCAACGCCATGACGGGCGCGGATTTCACGACCTATCCCGTCATGACGCCCAATCTGAAGGATTACTACAACCTCATGGACGTCTATCTCGACGCGGTCTTCAATCCGCGCATCGGTGAAAAGCCGGAGATCCTCATGCAGGAAGGATGGCATTACGAGCTGGATTCCGAAGGCGCACTCACGATCAACGGCGTGGTCTACAACGAGATGAAGGGCGCGATGTCCTCCCCGGAGGAGCAGCTCGGCGAGGCCGTGATCCGCACGCTCTTTACGAACTTTTACCGCTTTAACGCGGGCGGCGCACCGGCGGCGATTCCGGATCTCACGCAGGAGCAGTTCGCGGTCTTCCATAAAAAATTCTACAATCCGGGCAACTCTTGCACGGTGATCGCGGGCGACATGCCCATAGAACCCGTGCTGGATTATATCGACGAAAAGTATTTTTCCCATTACGGCAGGCCGGACGCCGTGCCTAAGATTGAGGAACAACCGCCGCATGCCGCGCCGCGCGAGGCCGCGTACGGCTATGCGGTGCCGGAGGAGCAGGACGACGCCAAAATGACCTACCTGAGCGCGAACTATCTCACCTATCCCGCCGGGGATCGCGAGGAGGCGCTGGGCGTGATGATCCTTGCGCAGATGCTCTTCGGCGGCGAGGCCGCGCCCGTGAGGAAGGCGCTGCTCAACGCAGGCGTGGGAAACGAGGTCACGGCGCGGCCGAACCACATGGCCCGGGGCCTATTGCAGGTTACCGTCAGCGGTGCGGAGCCGGACGGGATGGCGCGGTTCCGCGCCGTGATGGACGGCGCGCTTACAAAGCTCGCCGAAGAAGGGCTTGACGCGAAGCTCGTCGAGGGCGCGATCAACCGCTGCGACTTCGAACTAAGGGAAGCCTCCTTCTCCGGCGTGTACGCGCGCATCATGGGCGCCATCAACGTCCTGCAGGACTGGAACTTCGGCGCGAAGATCGGCGCGGGCCTCCGCTATGAAGACGAGCTTTCCTCCATCCGCGAAAAGGCGAAGGAGCGTTACTTTGAAACCCTCATCCGCAAATACCTGATCGGCAATAATGCTTCGGCCTACGTGACGCTCAGGCCCGAAAAGGGGCTTTTGGAAAAACGGGAGGCTGCGGAGCGGGAACGGCTCGCGAGAGTCAAGGCGGAAATGAGCGGGGAAGAGCTCGAGCGCGTGAAAAGCGCGGCGGAAGCGCTGCGCCTCTGGCAGCAGACGCCGGACTCCCCCGAGGCGCTCGCCGCGATCCCGCGGCTGACGCTCGCGGACGTGGAGAGGGGAGCAAAGCCGCTGCCCGTTGAGGAAAGTGCGCAGGACGGTGTGAAGCTCCTCTACTTCGACGCGTTCACGGCGGGCATTGCGTACGTGCGCGCGATGTTCGACGTATCCGGGCTTACGGCCGAGGAAAAAAAGGACGCGGCGCTGCTCGCCTTCATGCTCGATAAGCTCGGTACCGCGAAGCGTACGGGCGAGGAGCTTGCAAAGGACATCGACGTTTCGACCGGCGGCATCGCCACAGAATTCCGCGCGATCCGCAGGAGGGAAGGCGGCGTCTATCCGTACCTTGGCGTAACGCTGCGTTGCGTGGGGGATCGGCTGCCGGAGGGGCTGGAGATCCTTGCGGATATTCTCTGCAATTCGAACACGGGCGACCGCGCGCGGCTGGCCCAACTGACGCGCACGCTCGGCTCCATGCTCCAGACCCAACTGCAGGACAACGCCTACCAGTACGCGAGCTTCCGCAACCGCTCCTATTTCCGGGAGGAATTGGCGCTGCTGGACGCGACGGAGGGGCTCGGCTTCTACGAGCACGCCGCGCGCGCGGCGAAATCCATGCCCGGCGGCGCGGACGCGCTGGCCGAGAGGCTCGGCGCGCTCGTGAAGAAGCTCTTTACCCGCGCGAACCTCACCGTCGCGCTCACGGGGCAGAAGGAGCAGCTCGATCAATTCAGAGGCGCTGCGCGCATCCTCACGGGCGGCCTGCCGGAGGGGAAACAGGCGGGAAAGGCGGAGGCGTTCGCCGAAGGCATCCGCAACGAAGGTATCCTCTCGGCTTCGATGGTACAGTACGTTTCGCAGGCCTACGATTATGAAAAGCTGGGCTTCTCTTACAGCGGGAAGCTGATCGCGCTTCGCAACTTCCTCTCGAGCGGGTATCTGTGGAACAACATCCGCGTACAGGGCGGCGCGTACGGCGCGATCCTGCTGCTGCGAGAGGACGGCGTGCTGGACCTCGTCAGCTACCGCGACCCGAACCTTAAGGAAACGCTCGCCAGCTACAAGGGCGTCGGCGCATACCTGCGCGCGGCGGATTTTACGCAGAGCGACGTTGAAAACAACATCATCAGCGGCGTCGCCGACCTCGACCGCCCGCTGTCGCCCTACGAGTCCGGCGTGGCCGCCGTATACCAGCACATCGCCGGCATTTCGCATGAGGATAAGCAAAGGGAGCGCGACGAGCTGCTCTCTACCGCCGTCGCAGACTTTCGCGCGGCGGGGGAACTGTTCGACGCGGTCGTAGAGAAGAACTGCATCTGCGTATTCGGCAACGCGGAAAAGCTCAGGGCGAATAAAGAACTATTCGGCGCGCTGATCCGGGTCGAGGAAAACGAATCAACTAATAAATAATAAAT
>DATMYG010000158.1:0-2599 GCA_035561055.1 Clostridia bacterium
CGAAGGTCGTCATCGGGGACGAGCCCACCACCGCGCTCGACGTCATGATCCAGGCGCAGATACTCGACCTTCTCGAGCGCCTTCGCCGCGAAAGGAAGATGGGCCTCATCCTCATCACGCACGACCTTTCGATCCTCGGCGAAACATGCGACAGGATCGCCGTCATGTACGCGGGCAAGATCGTCGAAACCGGCACCGTGCGCGACATCTTCTCGCGCGCGGCGCACCCGTACACGCGGCGGCTTATCGCGTGCTTCCCGCACATCGGCGGAGAAAAGGCCGTGCCGGACGGCATAGAAGGCTTCCCGCCGAACCTAGTTGACCCGCCCAGGGGCTGCCGCTTTCATCCGAGATGCCTTGAAAAGTGCGACGCCTGCCGTGAGGCCGAGCCGGAGAAGCGTTTCCTTTCCCCCACGCACAGCGTGGCCTGCCACAGGGCGGAGGTGAGCTCATGAGCACGCCTTTGGTTTCAGTCCGGGATCTCAAGGTGTATTTCCAAGTGCGCGGCGGCCTGTTCTCGCCGCAGAAAACCGTTCGCGCCGTGGATGGCGTCAGCTTCGACATCGCGCGCGGGGAGATTCTCTCGCTCGTGGGCGAGTCCGGCTCCGGCAAGACCACGACGGGCAAGGCGATTTTGCGCCTCGTCAACGAGACCGCGGGCGAGGTGCGCTTCGCGGGCGAGATCGTCAGCCAAAAGAACAACGAACTGCATGAGTTCCGCAAAAAGGCGCAGATGGTCTATCAGGACCCATACCAGAGCTTGAACCCGCGGGAATACGTCATCGACATCGTGGCGGAACCCCTCGAGGTCAACGGCCTCGTCCATTCCGCGATGGAGCGCGAGGGGCGCGTGCGGGAAGCCCTCGCGGCCGCGGGCCTGCAGCCGCCGGAGGATTTCTTTTACCGCTACCCCTACGAGCTCTCGGGCGGACAGAGGCAGCGCGCGGCGCTCGCAAGCTCCCTCATCCTCGGTCCGGAATTCGTCGTGGCGGACGAGCCGGTCTCCATGCTCGACGCGTCCATCCGCACGGGTATCATAAAGCTCATGCTCCGCCAGCGGGACGAACGCAAAATCGCGTATCTCTTCATCACGCACGACCTCTCGCTCGCGTGGCTCATTTCCGACCGCATCGCCATCATGTACCTCGGCAAAATCATGGAAATCGGCTCCGCGGACGCGATCATCCGCAGCGGGCTGCACCCCTACACCAAAGCGCTCGTCAACATCATGCCCGTGCCGGGCGTGGAACGCAAGGAAAAGCGCGGTCTCCTCGCGGGGGATATCCCGTCGGCCGCAAGCTTCATACCCGGCTGCAAGTTCGCTTCCCGCTGCCCGCGCGCAAAGGGCATCTGCAGGGAGGAGTGCCCGGAGCTCGTCGAGATCGAGCCGGGGCACAGCGTCGCGTGTCACCTCATCGGGGAGGCGTAATTTGAACGATAGAATGAAGCAGGCCCTCGGGGAGGAGCTCGGCGTATATCGGGAGGAGCTTCTTTGCGACCTTCGCACGCTCGTCGCCATGGAGAGCCGCACGGGGGACGCGAAACAAACACGGGAGGCGCTGCGCTTCATCATCGAACGGGCGAAGGCGCTTGGCATGCGCACAGGCTATACGAAGGGCTTCGACGCGGGCTATGCCGAGATCGGCGAAGGCGATGAAACCGTGGGAGTGCTCGTCCACGTGGACGTCGTGGACGTCGGCGATCCTGCGCGCTGGCCGAACGACCCCTACGAGCTGATGCTGACCGGGGACGGCTTCCTGCACGGCCGCGGCGTCGAGGATGACAAGGGCCCGGCGGTCCTGTGCCTGTATGTGCTGCGCGCGCTTCTGGAGTTGCACACCCCGCTAAAAAGAAAGCTCCGCCTGATCGTGGGCACGTCCGAAGAGGGGACGTGGACGGATATGGCGAACTACGCCGCGGAATTCGGCATGCCGGACTTCGGTTTTTCGCCGGACGGGGAATTCCCCATCTTCAACATCGAGAAGGGCTACTGCGATATGCGCCTCGTTTTCCCCGAGGAGGGGCGGCTACATGAAATCGAGGAGGCCCGCTCCGGGGAAAGCCCCAACAGCGTGCCGAGCGCGGCGGCGTGGAAGCGCAGGGGAGAGCAAAGGAAAACCTTTGCGGGCGTCGCCGTCCACTCGAGTGTGCCGCGGGAGGGCGACAACGCCCTCGTCAAGCTCGCGCGACAAGCTTCGGACGAAAGCTTTTCCTTCGGCAGGTTCGTGACGGATATGTTCCCGGACGAGCACGCCTCGCCGCTCGCGCTCGACGACGGAAGCGACACGCTCGACGGCGTCTATGTGGGCCGCATGGTCGCAAGCCCCACGGTGCTGCGGCTGACGGAGGAAGGAATCATTCTCAACATCAACATCCGCGTGCGCTGCGGCGTAGATAGGGTACGGCTCGAGGCCGCCTTCGCATGCCGCGCGGCGGAATACGGCTATGCCTATTCTGTAAGCGAATACACCGCGCCCATGATGGTCGACCCCAACCTGCCCTTTTTGCGGAAGATGCTCGGGGTCTACCGCTCCTTCGGCTATCCCGGCGGCTTCGCGGTCGCGGGCGGCTCGTCCTACGCCGCCGCGATGAACAACTG
>DATMYG010000159.1:0-3731 GCA_035561055.1 Clostridia bacterium
AGCGGGTTGTGTGCAAGTTCATGAACTGGTACGATTATCGTACCGGGGATGTCGTGGGGGTCGGCTTTAGCCGGGAGAAAGTGCACTTTTTCGACCCGGATACGACCGGCGCGATCCGCGTGGAGGGCAGGGCATGAAGGAGTTCTTGCATAAACAGCTGGTCGACCTCAAGCGGATGCCGCAGCGCATCCCGCTCGCTCTTCTGTGCGTGAGCTGCATGGTATACACTTTCAACCTCACGCAGCACTCCAACGCCTCCATCTACGTCGGATCCGAGATTGTGGCGTTGTACGTATTCATCGTCACGCTGGCCTCCATGCTCGCGATCTTCTCGCATATCAACGCGTATTCCGGCGGGAAGCGCCATATGGCGATGCTGATCGTCACCGTCGCGCTTATCCTCGTTCAGGCGGTTCTGGATTACCTGTATCTTGCGGATATGTTCTACGAGACGATGCAGCGCGCCAATCCCGTACCGATCACGAAGGACATCGCACAGAGCATGAATAGGACCATGCTCCACATGGGCTTCCTTGGCGTTTCCCTGCTTGCAATTCTTTTGCAGCCTCTCTATCATAAAGCATTGATGGAGATCAATACCGCAACCATGGATACGGAGGAGTCGGACATCCGGGACGATACCGCCATCGACGAGGACTTCCCGGACGAGGACGATTTGGGAACGGATGCGTGAGCGAAACGCCCGCGGGCAAACGGAAAAGCAAAATCCATACGCGCGCAAAAAAATGAAGCCCTGGCTCAAGGCTTCCCTGATTAAATTCTGGTTTTACGGGGCGGTCTACTTCTTCGTGGGGTGGGGCCTGTTCCTTGCAAGCGGGGACCAGCTCGACCTCATCGTCGTGCTGGGGCTTGCGATGGGCGCGGTGAACGACCTCGCCGTAAATCGGATCTTCCGTAATATGGAGACAGCGCGGCTGGAGTACCATCCGTACATGATGGTTCCGGCGAAGGCGTTTTACGCGTTCTGGCTCAACCTGCTCTACGGGCTCGCGCTGTCCATTTTGGTCGCGCTGTTCTACCAGTTTGCGAACATAGTGATTATCCGCCTTTTTGAATTGTCCGAGGAGAGCGTCCCGCTCGGCGCGGAGCCGATTCTTTACGGCATCGTCGCCATGCTTCTTGATATTGGGCTCGTCCGCCTGTTTCGTTACGCGCTCCCCGCGTTTGTGAGAAAGCGCCGGGAGGATAGCGCCGCGCAAAGCGGCGGAGGGAAGGAGTAGCCCGATGCGCTTTGTTCTAAGGCTGGTCAGTTGCTGCTCTGCCTGCTTTGAACTGGATAACGACGCGCCCTATTACGCGCCGCGGCCGTACCGCGTGTTCATCGACGGCAATGCAGCGGGGGAGGAGCGCGCCGAAAACGTGTTTTCCCTCTTCGGCCTCGCGCCGGATACCGAATACGCGGTTTGCGTACAGCCGGGCGGCGAGACGCTGACCTTCCGCACAGGAAAGGAAAGCGCGCGCCTGTTTGTGCGTGCTTTCGGCGCAGTCGGGGACGGGATCGCGGACGATACGCGCGCCGTTCAGTCCGCCATAGACGCCTGCCCGCCGGGCGGGCGCGTGACGGTCGGGCCGGGCGTGTACCGCGTGGCGCCTCTTGCTCTGAAAAGCTGCCTTACGCTGGAGCTTATGAAAAACGCCGTGCTGCTCGGCAGCGCAAACGAGGGCGACTACCCGGTTTTACCGGCCCTCGCGGGCGAGGATCAGGACGGGAACCCCCTCGTCATGTCCGCGTGGGAGGGGAGGCCGCACGCCTCGCATCAGTCGCTGCTCGGCGCGTTCCACGCGCGGGATATGTTTATCGTAGGCGAGGGGGCCCTCGACGGGAACGCGCGGGACGCGGGCTGGTGGGTCGAGCCAAAAAAAAGAAAGGCCGGCCGCCCGCGGATGCTGTTCCTCAACGGCTGCGAAAACGTCGCCGTGCACGGCGTTCATGTGACCAACGCGCCCGCGTGGAACCTGCACCCCTTCAGAAGCCGCGGAATCGGTTTCTACGACATCGACGTCACCGCACCCAAGGATTCCCCCAACACCGACGGGTGCGATCCCGAGAGCTGCGAGGATGTGACCATACTCGGCGCGCGCTTCTCGGTGGGGGACGACGCCATCGCCATCAAGTCCGGCAAGGCGGCAGACGGCGAGCTGTTCTTCCCGCCCGCCCGCAGGCATACCATCCGCAACTGCCATATGCGCTTCGCGCATGGCGCGGTGGTGCTCGGCAGCGAAATGAGCGGCGGCATCGGCGAAATTGAGGTAAAGCAATGCCTGTTCGCCGACACGGACCGCGGGCTCCGCATCAAAACGAGGCGCGGGCGCGGAAAGTACGGCGTAATCGACGGGGTGACGTTCGAGAACATCCGCATGACGGGCGTGAAAACGCCGCTCGTCATCAATATGTTCTATTTCTGCGATCCGGACGGCCACTCGGGCTATGTGCAGAGCAGGGACGCGCTGCCGGTCGACGAGCGCACGCCGTATCTTGGCGCGTTCACGTTTCGCAATCTTGTCTGCGAGGATTGCCGCGTCGCCGCCGGGTGCTTCTACGGGCTTCCGGAGCAGCCTGTCGGCAGCGTGACGATCGAGGACGCTGCCTTCTCCTTCGCCGCGGATGCCGCGCCGGATGTTCCCGCCATGATGGACGACATGCAGCCGTGCGCGAAGCGGGGGCTGATCTTTTCCAATGTGGACGGCGTATGCCTGAACCGCGTTTCGTTTTCGGGCATCGAGGGGGAGCGCGTCTCCCTCGCGGGTGTGAAGCGGTTTTGGGAGGATAAAACGCAATGGACGCGGTAGAGCGCTATATTGAACAGATTCTTTCCAATCTTGCGCCGGAGTGCCCCGCGTGGAACGTGGAGCGCATGCATAGCGGCGCGAAGCCCCATTGGAATTACATCGACGGATGCATGCTGCGCGCGCTCTGGCGCCTCGGCGAAACGCGGCGCGACGCGCGGTATGCGCGGTACGTGCGCTCCTTTGTCGATTATTATGTCGGAGAGGATGGCGCGCTGCTCGGGTACGACGAAGGGGAATACAACCTCGACAACATCCTGGAGGGCAACGCGCCGACCTTTATGAGGCGACGGGCGGAAAAAAGTATCTTCTTGGCATCGAACGGCTCGAGCGGCAGCTGGCGCGCCAGCCGCGCACGGCTGAGGGGAGCTATTGGCACAAGCTGATGTATTCCGACCAGGTCTGGCTGGACGGGCTTTACATGGCGCAGGTGTTCCGCGCGCGCCGCGCGGCGAAAAACGGGGACGAACGGGAGCTTAATGATATCCTCCGGCAGTTTCAGATGGTGCGCGCACATATGTACGATCCCGCGCTCCACCTGTACCGCCATGCATACGACGCGTCCGGCCGCGCGTTCTGGGCGGATGAAAAGGGGCTTTCCCGCTGCGTATGGCTGCGCGCGATGGGGTGGTGGCTCGCGGCGCTCGCGGACGCGGCGGCCGTCTGGCCCGCTTCGCACGAGGGCGGGCAATGGCTCGGCGCGTGCCTTGAGGAGGCGCTCTCGGGCCTGTTCCCGTACCGGGACGCGCGAAGCGGCATGTTTTTGCAGGTGGTGGACCGGGCGTGCGCGAACGGCAATTATCCGGAAACGAGCGGCAGCGCCCTCGCCTCGTACGCCTGCCTTCGCGGCGCAAACACGGGTGTGCTGGGCGAGGGCTGGCGTGAGGAAGGGGAAAGCGTGCTGCACGCGATCGAGCGGGAAA
>DATMYG010000160.1:0-14225 GCA_035561055.1 Clostridia bacterium
GATCCCGCCCCCCCTTTTTTCGGAGCGCGTGTATCCCCCAACGACGAACTCCTGCCTTTTGCCGCACTTGAGCTTAATCCAGTCCCCGTTCCTCTTACCGCTGTAGACGGAATCGGCCTTTTTGCCCACGATCCCCTCCGCACCCGCCTCGCAGGCGGCGGAAAAGCATTCTCTTCCGCCGTTCCTGACGTGTCGGCTGTAGTGGAGGTTTTGCGGCGCGTCCGCCATCAGCGTCTCCAGCTTTTCCTTTCGTTCGACCAGAGGGCAGCCCCGGAGGTCCTCGCCGTCGAGCGCAAGTAGGTCGAACACGATATAGGTCAGGCGCTGGCCCGCGGGTTTTTTTATGTAGTTCTGCAATGCCTGAAAGTCCGTTCTGCCCGAAGCGTCCACGATTGCCATTTCGCCGTCCAGCACCATGGCCCTTCCGGCAGCCAGATCGATCAGGGAATCGACGGCGTCCGGGAAGCGCTTCGTGTAATCGTTCCCATTCCTCGTCACAAGGCGTACGCTGTCGCTTTCGATGAATGCGAGTATTCTGTACCCGTCGTATTTGAGCTCATAGACCCAGCCTCCGTCCGCGGGAAGCGCGCCCACAAGCTTAGCGAGCTGCGCATCGGCATGGTCGAAGGGGTTACGCACGACTTTTTCATCCCGCCCTTCCTCGATCTCCCGCATGGTACGCCCTGTCCTGACGCTTGTGGCGAATTCCAAAATCCCGGCGTTCGTTTTCGCGTGCGCGTCCTTTTCCTTGATGAGAAGCCAGTTCTCCCCCGCCTCGCCCTCCTTCACCCGAAGCCGCACAAGGGCCCACCTGCCCTTGAGCCTCCTTCCTTTGAGGGTGAACTTAAGCGTTCCCTTTTGGAGGCCCTCGTCTACATCCATATACGGTTCCCACCGGCCTTCGTCCCAGAGCATGACGGTTCCGCCGCCGTATTCCCCCCTCGGGATCGTCCCCTCGAAGTTTTTGTATTCCAGAGGATGATCCTCCACGCGCACGGCCAGCCTCTTGTCGCGCACGTCGTAAGAAGGGCCTTTGGGCACGGCCCAGCTCAACAGCGCCCCGCCCCATTCGAGGCGCAAGTCGTAATGATCGTTTCGGGCCATGTGGTGCTGCACGGCAAAGCGCAGGCCTTCGCCGGAAGCTTCCGGCCCGCCTTCCGGCTCCGGGGTCCGCTCAAAATCCCTTTTCCGGTTGTACGCCGCGAGCTTTTCGTCCATGGCTTACGCCGGCTCCTTCTCCTTTTTCGCCTTCTCGACGCTGGCCTTGAGCGCCTCCATGAGGTCGATGACTTTGCCCGGGCCCTCGCCCGCCGGGGCGACAACCTCGCGGCCGGAAATCTTCGTTTCGATGAGCGCGCGGAGCTTTATCTGGTATTCGTCCCTGTACTTCGCGGGGTCGAAGGGCGTGTCCATAGAATTGATCAGCATCCTTGCCATATTCAGCTCCTGCTCGAAAACCTCCGGCTTCGCGTAGGGCTTCTGCAACTCCCGGATGTCGTCCGCGTAGAACATGGTGGAGATCAAAACGCCGTCCTCGCGCGGGATGATGGCCATAAGCGTGTCCTTCGCGCCCATGACGGTTTTGCCGATGGCGATCTTCCCCTCCGCCATCAGCGCGGCGCGCAGAAGCTCAAAAGCCTTCTCCCCGCCCGGTTCGGGCGCGGCCTGATAGGTCTTATCGTAGTAGACGGGGGAAATCTGGTTTAACTGGGCGAAGTGGAGTATCTGGATGGACTTCTCTTTCTCCGTCTTGATCTTCTCAATTTCCTCATCCGTGATGACGACGTACTTGTCCTCGTCATACTCGAAGCCCTTCACGATGTCCTGCGTCCCGATCTCCTTGCCGCAGTGGGCGCAGGTCTTTCTGTAGCGAATGCGGCTGTTGTCTTCCTTATGAAGCTGGTTGAAATGGATGTCGTTGTCCTGTGTGGCCGTATAGAGCGCGATGGGGATTGCGACCATGCCGAACGCGATGACGGATTTACGCGATACCATAATAAACACCTCCGGGCTTAGTGTGTCCGGCAGAATGATCCGTATCCGGCCAAGGCGAGGCCCATGTAAAGCGTATCGCTTAATTTGCGGCGCTTCGAAGCCAACGAACCGAGTTGGAATAAAGGCGGCGCCCGGAGCGCCGTCTACAGCCCATCAACAAAGTGCCGGCGGGCTGAAATATTAACCAAAACGACGCCGCGGAGGCGTCGTTGGTTTTTTGCCGTTTCTGCCGTCGGCTCATCGCCTGCGTTTGCGCGCTCAGCCCGGAATGCCGTCCCCGTCGTGGTCCACGAAAGCCGGATCCAGTCCGTCCCCCTGCACGTTGATGTTTGTCGTGCCGAAGACTTCCCGCCCGGTCACGCCCTTCTCGTTGCGCTCCTGCTCGACGATGCGGCTGAGAAACTTGCGAACCGCCTCCGGTTTTTTGATGTTCACAAGCTCCAGCGTCCGATTGCTCTGGTCCGCGCAATAGAGGCTCAGCGTGCCTACGCCGAAGAGCTTCTGCCCCAGTGTGCGCACCATCTTGATATCCAGCACGCGATAGAGGAGCAGTTCGTCCGTCTCCGTGCGGAAAAACCCCTTGCGCATCGTTAACCTGCTCTCGTCGACCTCATAGCGCGTAAAGCTGATGGGCATCCCCAAAATGCGTTTGCGGTCATGCCAAAGGATTGAAGATTCGTCTTTTTTCCCCATGTTACATACCCCTCCATAAAAATAATAATGCTCCTGCTGTCTATTATAACATAAGATTGCCGGATCCGAATGCCACCCAGATTGCCGGAAAATACGTTGATACGCCCGCAAGCGCCGTGGAACGCATAAGGATGAACGCAGCACAGCCCGACGCAACGCCCGTTCCCGAGGCGGGCTTATTTCGTTTCTCCCTTGCCGAACGCCCGCAGCACCATTCGATACACCAGCGGATTCGGCCTGTAGTTTTCGTCGTTCCAGATTCGCGCGTCGCTCTCTCCCAGACCGGCCAGCACCGCCGCGGCCACCGCCGCGCTGCGCGAAACGCCGCCGGTGCAATGCACGATCAGAAGGTCGATTTCATTCACATAGCGCAGCACGAAATCCCGTATCGCATCCGCCTGCTCCTGCGTCATCAGATTTGTCCAAAACGAAGTGTCCGTCGCGTCGTCAAAGCACAGGCGCAGCACGCGCGCGGCGGGATATCGCTCCGTACAATCCCGCTTATGGTCCATGATGGAGATCAGCGCCTGTCGCTCCGGCGCGCCGTACTGCGCGTACGAAAGCATCTCGCGCGTCAGGGGAGAAATCCGGATGCGGAACATTTCACGCCCATCCTTCCGTCAATTTTCCGCCTATATAACGGCAAGAGTCAGGCTTGCCCTTTCGCATCCTTACCGCGCCGCATAGAGGCTGAGTCCCACGAGCAGGCAGCCCTCGATGTAGGGCAGGCGCTTGTCGCCAAGATACCGGAGGATCTCCTCGCTCTCCGCGCCGGGCTGGATGACGATGCACTTGAACGGCTTTTCGCACGCGCGGATGAGCTCGATGCCCTTCGCCGGATGGATGCACAGGTCGACGATGTCAATATCGCCGGGGACATCGTTGATTGAAGCGAGCTCCTTTCCGACGGCGTACACCTCGTAGCCCTTGCCGAGCAGGCCCTGCTTGATCTTATACGCGTACTTTTCCTCGCTGAGGGTGTCGCCGACCACGACGAAGCGGCGCTGCCGCATGACTTCCCGCAAATCCATTTAGGAATCCCCCTTAATTCGCCTCCGCCTTCGCCTTATGCATTAGGGCCGCCTCTTCGTCGATATTGAGGAAATAGACCACGACCATGAGCAGCACGCCGACAATCGCGGGTGCCCAGCCCAGGAGGAAATTGATGCACCTGAGCGCGCTCTCCGGCTGCGCCGCAAGGTTTGCATCGAACCCAAACCGCTTCAATCCGACGCCGATCAGCCACGCCGCGCCCGCCTCGCCGAGCTTGGAGGCGAGGTTGTCCGCGGTGCCGATCATGCCGTCCAGCCTGCGCCCGGAGCGCCATTCGACGAGGTCGGAAAGGTTGTTGCGGTTGGTGTTGAACATGACGAAGGTGATCGTCACGGCGATGCCCGTCGTAATGGCGCTGATATAGATGCCGATGATAGAATACGGATTCAGGATAAACCAGATTTTGCCGAGTACGAAGAACACGCCGCCCAGAAGCATGGTCTTTTTCCTGCCGAGCTTCTTGTCGATGGGGCTTAGCAGGAAGGAGCTCGCAACGGACGCGACGAGATACGCCGCCATAATGGGCGTGGCCGCCGCGCTGGAGCCGAGGATGTACGTGCTGTAATAAACAAGGCAGGTCATCACCAGCAGCAGGATAATGCCGTAGCAGATGATATAGAGCGTATTCATAAGAAACGGGCGGTAGGAATAGAGCGACTTGAAGGTCTTGAGGATCGAGATGCGCTCCTCCTCCTGCTGCGGCTTTACGCGCTCCTTCGTCGTGAAATAATGCACGAAACAGCCGAAGATGCACAGCGCGCCCATGATGAGCGAAACATAGAAGAAGCCGCGGCTCGAAATCGCGGTATCGTAAAGGTTCCCTTCCTCGTTAAGCGCGCCGAAAAGCCTGAGAAGCGGCAGGCACGCCACGGCGCCAATGCCCATGCCGACGCACCCGCCTAGGTTTCGCATGACGTTGATGGAACGACGGTCCGCGTCGAGGTTCGTCGCGAGGCAGCCCATGGAATTGTACGGAATGCCCACCGCCGTATTGAACAGCTCGAAGAGGAAATAAGCAAGCGCGGCGACGACGACGGTCGCCTTGAGGCCGAGGTTGAAGTTGGTGAACAGCAGAACGGTCGTAACCGCCCACGGAACCGCGTACCAGAGCGCGAAGGGGCGCACGCTCTCCTTGTTTCGGAAACGGTGATTGACCGCGTAATACCCCACGAGCGGGTCGTTGATGGCGTCCCACACGGTACCGAGCGCAAGGATGGCGCCCGCAACCGCAACGTCGATCATCAGCACGTTGGTGAGGAAAAACAGGTAGTACAGGCTTTTGAACTGATAAACGATGTTGGAGCCAAGGGAAAAGGCGCCGAAGCCCAGCTTCTCTGTCAGCTTCAATTTGGGGATGGCGGTTTCGTTCATACGCGGCAGTCCTCCCTTTCTTTCACGGCAAGCAGTTTTTCACAAAGCAGCTTCTTGAACGCCTCCGGCTCGTCCCCCATGGGGTTGTGGCCGGAGTTTTCAAACCAGACGAGGAGCTTCTCGGGCGCTTCGATCATCCCGAACCAATCCTCCACAAGCTCCGCGGGCGTGTTGTAGTCGAGCCGCCCGTCAAAAATATAGAACGGCACGGTGAATCTTGTGCAGTGGGCCGGAAAGTCCGTTGCCGCATACTCGGGCATCATGACGCGCAGCACACGCCTGTATCCCCGAACAAGGCCCCACAAATCGCGCGGGGAATATTCGCCCGAGAGCAGCACGGGCACGACGAAAGAGCCGAAATACCCGCGCTTCTTTTTGCTTTTCGAGTAGCCGCCGTATTTCATCATGATGTTCCGCTGGATCATCATGCCCGTGTAGCCATCCTTGTAGATGCCGCCCGCGGGAGGGCCGAGCCGCTCCAGCTTCCGGACCGACTTCGCGTCCCCCGCCTTTTTCGCCTCCTCGAGCGCGAAGCGGTAGGAGACGGCTTCGTTGCGCGCGCCATCCACCACCTGCCCGAAACCCACGAACGCCGCGACGTGCTCCGGGTACGCATGGCAAAGATATGTCCCCAACTCCGACCCCCACGAGCCGCCGATGAGGAAGAGCTTATCCTTTTTAAAGCGCAGACAGAGATATTCAATCAGCTCCCGCGCATCCTCAACGAAGCGGGAAATGGTCAGGTCCTCGTCCCGAACGCCGTAGTACGATCCGCCGCTCCCCCGCTGGTCCCAGCAGACGACGGTGAAGGTATCCAAAAGATCCCGATGGTCCGTCATGATCGTATGGCGGTTGCACACGCCTGGCCCGCCGTGCAGGAACAGCAAGACTGGCTTCGCCGGGTCGAGCGAGCGGATGTGGACGCGCTGCGGCAGGCCGCCCAGGGGCACCATAATTTTTTCGTCGAGCATAACGGTGCTTCTTTACGTTTATTTGGAAAACAGAATATTACAGCTATTTTAACGCAGCCGCAATAGGAATGCAATCGGATTTGACTTCGCCCGGAGCTACAGACGAATAGAAAACTCCCCGAAATCGAAGGTTCCCGCACCATGTCCTAGCTTTCCGCCCAGATACAGTCGGTCGAAAGCCGCGTCGATCTCCCCGATGATGGAAACGGGAAGATCCAGCCGATTGTGCGCGGGAAGGAGCCGCGCAACCGGCAGTTCCCATATTTTCTTGACGGATTGTCTGTATTGTACCGGATCTGTGGACGGAAAAAAAGCGTACAGGCAGCCCGCGTAGATCAAATCCCCCGTATACAGATAACGGCGCGCGGGCTCGTAAAAGCAAACGTGTCCCGGCGAATGCCCCGGCGTATGAATCGCCTCTATCGTTCTTGCGCCGAGATCGTCGAGAATCGAATGATCCCGAAGCAGTATGCTCGCCCCACCCTCATAGATGCGGTATTGCACCGGATCGAATTCTTCGGGGAACGAACAGTCGCTGCGCACGAGGCCCTGCATGACATCCGAAAACGGCATGGGATGCGCGCCGGAGAGCCACGCGGCCTCCGCCTCGTGGACGGCGATTTCCGAAAAGAAGCGATGCCCGCCGATGTGATCCCAGTGCGCGTGCGTCGTCGCCACGACGACGGGCAGCGAGGTAATGCTCCTGACCACTTCTTCGATATTCAGCACGCCGAGGCCGGTGTCGATCAGCAACGCCTTGCGCGTGCCAAGCAGCAAATAGCAGTGCGTCTGCTCCCAATGCCCGTATTCGCTGATGGCAAACGTATCCTCGTCGATTTTCTCAATTGTAAACCAGTCGTTCATGACGACGCCTCCATAACATTGCCTGTTGCTTCGCGGACGGGCGGCGACAACCACAAACTCCTCCGGCACCCTCTCATCCTTCCGGCGGGATACTCGTCAAAGCGTTCGATGCCAGAGCCCGCCGCGATCACGGCTTGGTTCATATTGTATATGGCCGCTCTCAGGGGTGTCAACGGCGCGCCTAGGCGGATGGCGCATCTCCGCCGGATATGGTACACTACACATAGAATAGGATATATTCCGTTCACCCTGGAGATTGTTATGAGCAGTTATGACCCGTTTGGCGCTTCCCCCTCTCCCCTCCCGCGCGAGCGCACGGGCAGGAGCCGCCTGCTTCTCGCGCCGGATTATACGGCGCTCGACGTAGAGACGACCGGGCTGGACGCGAAATGGAACGCCATCATCGAATTCGGCGCCATCCGCGTGCGCGGCGGCTGCATCGACGAGCGATTTTCCGCGCTCGTCAATCCCGGATATCTCCTCGACCCGTTCATCACGGAATTAACCGGCATCACGGACGACATGCTCGCCTTCGCCCCCGGCATCGGGGAGGTGCTGCCGGGCTTTCTCGACTTCGTCGGGGATGACCTCGTCGTTGGCCATAACGTGATGTTCGACATCGGCTTCATCAGCAGCGCCTGCCTCGCCGTGCTCTCGAAGCCTTTCTGCAACGATTTTACCGATACCATGCGCCTGAGCCGCAGGCTCTTCCCCCAGCACGCGCACCACAGGCTTACGGACCTCGTCGAGCGCTTCGGCGTGGGCGATGCCGTAGAGCACCGTGCGCTGGCGGACGCCGCGCAGACGGTGGACTGCTACGAGTATATGAAGGCGTACGCGCGCAGGCGCGGCATGGGCGAAGCGCAGCTCGCGCCGGCGGGCGCGCGCTGCAGCGCGAAGGATATCCGCGCCGCGCGAGATAACTTCAACGTGAATTGCGCCTGTTACGGGAAGACATTCGTCTTTACCGGAGAGCTGGAGGATATGACCCGTCAGGAGGCCATGCAGGCTGTGGCGGACCGCGGGGGCCTCCTCGGCGATTCCGTCACCCGCAGGACGAATTACCTCGTGCTCGGCCAACACGGTTATGCCACGACCATCCGGGGCGGAGAGAGCGCCAAGCAGAAGAAGGCCGAGCAGATGAAGCTCGGCGGGTTCGATATCGGAATTCTTACGGAAAGCGAATTCTATAACCTTCTGGGAGACGAATAGGGATTATCGAAGGGTGACAGCGCCGCCTGTTCGGCGTTTGCTGCCTGTATTATCAGCGCGCTCGCCGTGGTCCCATCATATCGTAGAACTAAATGGACAATATGGGTTGCCAGAAAGTTGCCAAGAGTTAGACTCGGCAGACCGATTGACGGGTTAAAAATAACAAAAAAGCCCTCATCGGGCTAATTTTGTCTTGGCTGCGGAACTAGGATTCGAACCTAGACAATACGAGTCAGAGTCGTAGGTGCTACCATTACACAATTCCGCACCGCTCAAAAATGATAATCCCAGGATGCCGTAGCCCTCAATATAACGCCCGCCTCTCGGCAGGTGGGTGCGCTGTGCGGGCCTCTGCTTACCCGGCAAACGGGTGGCATCCGCTTCTCCGCAACACGCGCTCCCGAAGTTACTCTGTGGGTTTATATGGAGAGCTTACGCACACCACAGGATTACTGGTGGGATTAGTTGGGATCGAACCAACGACCTCTACGATGTCAACGTAGCGCTCTGACCAGCTGAGCTATAACCCCGTTCGTTGAGCAAGTTCTATTATACATATTTTTGCTTTCGATGCAACACAAATTTGCATCCAGCGCGGTCCGATCGGCGAAAACACAGTCGTTTTCAAGATTTTTCGGGCTTAAAATTTTACGCGCCGCGCAACGCCGCGACCGCTGCCGCAGGGTCGTCCGCGCCGAACACCGCGCTGCCCGCGACCAGCACCGTCGCCCCGGCGGCAATCGCGAGCCGCGCCGTTTCGGGGTTGATGCCGCCGTCGATCTCGATTTCGCACGCGAGGCCGCGCGCGATTTTCCGCTCCCGCAGCCATTCGAGCTTGGGGAGCACCTCCGGCAGGAACTTCTGCCCGCCCGCGCCGGGATTCACGCTCATCACGAGCACCATGTCGCACAGCTCAATGAGGTATTCCACGGCCTCGACCGGCGTGCCCGGGTTGAGCGCCACGCCAGGCTTCATGCCCGCCTCGCGGATGCGCTGGAGCGTCCTGTGCGCGTGCGCATCCGCCTCCTGATGGATGACGAGGTAATCCGCCCCGGCCTTGGCAAACTGGTCGACATACGTTTCCGGATGCTCCACCATGATGTGCACGTCGAGCGGCAGGGACGTCCTTTTGCGAAGCGCCGCGCACATCGCCGGGCCGAAGGTAATGGTGGGCACGAAGGTGCCGTCCATCACGTCGAGATGGATCATATCCGCGCCCCAGGCCTCGGCGCGCCGCATATCCCGCCCCATTTCGGCGAAATCGGCGGAAAGCATGGACGGTGCGATCTTAATCATATTTATGCTTCCTCTTTTCACTTAGTTCACCGGCAAGTATTTTATAGCGCTCGTAGCGGCCGCCGCTGATCCGCCCGCTCTCCACGAGCGGCTTCACGGCGCAGCCCGGCTCCGTTAGGTGCATGCACTCGGGGAAGCGGCAGCTCCCGCCGTGCCCGCGCATCTCGGGATAGTAGCGCCAGAGCGCCGCGGGCTCAATCTCCTCGGCCTCGAGCAGGCTGAAGCCCGGCGTATCCACCACAACGCCTCCGCACGCAGGGAAAAGCTGCGAAAGCCGCGTCGTATGGCGCCCGCGCTCCGTCTTTCTGGACATGCCGCCGACCTCTAGCGCGAGGCCGGGCACGATGGCGTTGAGCAGAGAGGACTTTCCTACGGCGGACTGCCCCGCGAAACAGCACGTGCAGCCCTCGATCTCGGCGCGGACCTCGACGATGCCGTCCCCGCAGGCCGCGGAGGCCGTCACGAGCGCGTACCCGGTGCTTTCATATTGTTCTAAGATATCCCGGGCCGCCTTCGCCTCCGCTGCGTCGGACTTGTTCAGAACGAGCACGGGCGCGATGCCCTTCAATTCGCACTGGAGCAGAAGCTTGTCGACAAGAAGCAGGTCGGGCTTCGGGGTCGAGAGCGCGACGACGACGATGAGCTTATCGAGGTTCGCGACGGCGGGCCGCGTGAGCAGGTTCTTTCTCGGCAGGACCGAGAGGATGAGGGAATCGCCCTCTCCGTCCGAACAGGCGAACGTCACGCGGTCGCCCGCCACGGGCGCCGTATCGTCCAGCCTCAGCTTGCCGCGCGCGCGGCACACGTAGGTCTCCCCGTGCGCCTCCAGCACGGTATAGAAGCCACCTACGCCCTTGAGGATCAATCCTTCCAAAAGAAAGCCTCCGTCATTTTTGCTTGAAGCTCACGATGCGGCTCTTTTCCTTCACTTCGACGCCGTTCACGTAGACGTGGCACTCGTACTCGCCGCCGGCGGGCAATGTGCCCGTGAAGGAGATCGCCTGCTGGCCGCCCGCGGCGAGGATGGTTTCATAGATGGCCGTTTCGATTCCGTCCCCTGTGACGGCGGTGACGACCACTTCGCTCTTATCCGCCGCAATGTCGAGATTGTATGCGATATCCGCGCTGTAGAGCCCAAGGAACGTGCGGCAGACCCACAGCTCCACCTTCGTATCGGTGGAAACGCTGATGCCGCTGGAGGGGTTCTGGCGCAGCACCTGCTCCTCTGTAGAAAGCGTGTCCGGGGTGATCGGATGGATGAGGATGGTCTTGAAGCCATCCTCGGCAAGCATCGAGACGGCGACGTCCAGCTGCACATCGCAGACGCCGGGCACTTCCCCGTTCGTGCCGGGGCTTCCGCTGACCCATATGTCCACGGCATCCCCCCGGAAGGTGTCGGTGCCCGCCTCGGGGAACTGCTTGACAATCTGTCCCTCCGGCTGTTCGCTGTTCACATAGTTCGGCGTGCCGAGCGTCAGGTCGAGGTCGGTGATCAGCGCGAGGGCATCCTGTATCGTTACGCCCACGAGCTTGGGCACCTCCACGGAATCGCTACCGCCGCTGACGGTGACGAGTATTTCGTCCCCCGCCTTGCCGTGCGTGCCCGCGAGGGGCTCCTGCTCCATGACGACGCCCGCCTCATAATCGTTGCTGAAGGGCTTATCCTCGTCTACCACGACGGTGAAGCCGCGAAGTTCTGCAAGTTCTTTTGCCTTGTCGAGGGCCTTGCCGGTCAAGGTCGGGATGATGTATTCCGAACCCGCCGCCTCGCCTTCGTCCCTGATGGCGCGGGCGATGAAGAACATGGCTGTAAAAAGCCCTAGGACGATGGTGAGCATGATGGCGATGTTGATGACGCCCGAATGCGTTTTTCTCTTCGCCGCGCCTCCCTCGCCGGACTGGGGCCTTGCGAACTTGCCGTTCGGTTCGCGAAGCGCCCTGAAAAGGTCCGCCTTCATCTGGCGCGCGGTCGCGTAGCGCTGGCGCGGGTTCTTCGAGGCCGCGCGCACGACGATGTCGTCGAGCGCGCGCGGGATGCGCGCGTTGAGCTCGCGCGGGGGAATGATGTCCTCCTGCAGGTGGCGAAGGGCGATGGCAACGGAATTGTCTCCGCCGAAGGGCACCTCGCCCGTGAGCATTTCATAGAGCATGATCGCGCAGGAATAAATATCGCTCGCGGCGGTGACGTTCTCGCCGCGCGCCTGTTCGGGTGAAATGTAGTGCACGCTGCCCACGACGTTCTGCCCCGCGAAGGTGCGCGTAGTCGAGGCCGCGTCCCGCGCGATGCCGAAATCCGTCAGCTTCGCCCTGCCCTTAGGGGTGATAATGACGTTCTGCGGCTTGACGTCCCTATGGATGATGCCGCACTCGTGCGCGTGGGAGAGCGCGTCGAGCACCTGGCAGGTGATGTTGACGGCGACCTTGGGAGAAAGCGGCCCGTCGCTTTTGATGATTTCCTTGAGCGTCGAACCCTCGACGTATTCGAGCACGATGTAGCTTAAGCCATCGTCCTCGCCCACGTCGTAGGAGCGCACGATGTTCTCGTGGTTGAGCGTCAGAACCGCTTTGGCCTCCCGTTCGAAGCGGCGGATGAATTCCAGGTCGCCCCGGTGCTCCTGCTTGAGCACCTTGAGGGCAATAACCCGCTGCTCGACCCGGTCGAACGCACGGTACACGTCCGCCATGCCGCCGGAGCCGATCAGCGATTCGACCATGTATCTGTCGGAAACGATTTTGCCGATCATGGCTTCGCCTCCTCGTTGCTGACGATGACGATGCTCACGTTGTCGCGCGAGCCGGAGTAGAGCGCGCAGTCCACGAGATCCTCGCAGGCCGCCTGCAGATCGTCCGTCGAAAGCACGGTGTGCAGAATGTCCTCCTCGCTCAGCTCGGAATAGAGCCCGTCGGAACAGAGCACGAGCTTGTCGCCCTTAGCCCACTCGCGCTCGAAAATATCCACACGCTCGTTCTCCCGCGTGCCCAGCGCGCGGGTGATGAGGTTGCGCCTCGGGTGGCGCGCGGCCTCCTGGCGCGTGATATAACCCAGCGCCACGAGCTCCGCAACGTAGGAATGGTCCTTCGTAATCTGCTCGATAGTCTCGCCGCTGATGTAATAGAGCCTGCTGTCGCCCACGTTGGCGGCGATGTAGCGCGTGTTGAAAAGAAGCGCCAGCACCAGCGTCGTCCCCATGCCGCGAAGCGACGGGTCGGCGACGGCCTTCTCATATACTGCCTTGTTCGCGGCCGTTACGGCGGAAGTGACCAGCGCCGCGGCATTGCCCGTGCCGCCCTTTTTCAGCTCCGCGACGACCGAAGTTACGGCGATGCCGCTCGCGATATCGCCGGCGCTGTGGCCGCCCATGCCGTCGGCGACTACGGCGAGGGAGATCTCTCCCCCGCGCGGCACGAATACGGCGTCCTGATTCTGTGCCCTGACGCCCGTTACGCTTTTCGAGGCATACCTCATGCGTCGCCCTCCGGTCCCTTTTCCAATACGCGCCTGCGGAGCTGCCCGCACGCGCCTTCGATGTCCGTCCCCATCTCGCGTCTAACCGTCGCAGAGATTCCCCTCTCCTCGAGCCATCCGGCGAAGCGCCGCGCATCTTCGCGCGTCACACCCGCGAGCTTGCGCTCTTTCACGGGGTTGAGCGGAATCAGGTTGACGTGGCAGTTGATGCCGCGCAGCCTCCCCGCGAGTTCAGCCGCGTGCCTTTGCTCGCTGTTGAGCCCTTCGACGAGCGCGTATTCGAAGATCACGCGCCGCCCCGTCGCATCCGCGTATTTCTTCGCCGCCGCTATGACCCTCTCCACGTTGAAGACGCGGTTCACCGGCATGAGCCTGTCCCTGATTTCGTCGTTGGGCGCGTGCAGCGAGACGCTCAGCGTCACGTGCGGCGCCTCGGCGGCGAGCCTGTCCATTTTCTCGACCAGCCCGCAGGTGGAAAGCGAGATGTTGCGCGGACTGATGTTCATGCCCTCCTTTGCACTGACGAGGCGAAGAAATGCGAGCACATTGTCGTAATTGTCCAGCGGCTCCCCGCTGCCCATAAGAACAACGTTCGTGACCGAGCGCTCATGTCCTTCCGCCGGAGGGACGTCCCCTTCCGCGCAGGCGATGAATGAAAGCATCTCGCCCGGCTCGAGGTTCCTCACGCACCCGCCTAGGGTGGACGCGCAGAACGCGCAGCCCATCTTGCAGCCGACCTGCGTCGAGATGCACAGCGTGTTACCGTAATGATACCGCATCAGCACCCCTTCGACAAGGTTGGAATCCTCCAGTTCGAAGAGGTATTTGACCGTCCCGTCCTTCTTGCTGGTAAATTTTCTGTAAATACGCGCCCCGCCGAAGGGAAGCACGGCGAGCTTCTCGCGCAGCGCTTTGGGTAGGTTACTCATCCCCTCCGGCCTCTGCCCGCGCGCAAGCCACGAAAAGACCTGTTTGGCGCGGAAGCGCGGCTCGCCGAGCGATTCCATCAGCGCCTCGAGGGCAGGAAGGTCCATCGACATCAGCCCCGGCACGGCTTTGTCCCCTCCCTCGAGAAGGCCGCGATGTAGAACCCCTCGGTATTGTCCATATGTGGGAACAGCTGCGCGCCGCCGTCCTGCGCGCGCCCCGCGAGCGCCTGCGGTAGCCAGTCCGCGGCGGGCGCGAAGTCCGTATGCTCCGCGAGGAAACGCTCCGCCTGCGCGCCGTTCTCCCGAGCAGATATCGTGCAGGTCGCATATACGAGCCTGCCGCCGGGCCTGACGTAGCGGGAGCATACGTCGAGA
>DATMYG010000161.1:0-3048 GCA_035561055.1 Clostridia bacterium
ACCTTCTGCTGAACCGGGATAAAACCATACTTATGAGGGACCTCTTCGAAGTGCTCTGGCCGGGCGAGAACAGCGCGAACCCCGAGAGCGCGCTCAAGACCCTTATCAGCCGGTTACGCTCCACGCTCGCCGGTTGCACGCCGCTGCTTGCGGAGTGCATCGTGACGGACCGCGGCGGGTACCGCTGGAATCCCGCGCTCGAATGCGAAATCGATATGTACGCCTTCGAGGATTTGTGCGACGAAATCCTGGAGACGGGAAAGTTCGCCTCCGGCCTGCGGGATAAGATGGGCAGCATCATGGAGCTGTACGCGGGGGAGCTTCTGCCCGGCGCGGAAACAGAATCCTGGGTCGCCGCGCGCAGCGTAACCCTGCACAACCTGTACCTCAAAACCGTGCAGCACTATGTGGAGCTGCTCAAGCCCCTGGAGCTGTACGACGAAATCGCCCAGATGTGCCGCATGGCGCTCGACGTGGACGCGTTCGACTCCGCGCTCAACCTCGAGCTGATGACGGCGCTTTTGAAGATCGGCCACAACAACGAGGCGCTTGCCCAATATAACCACGCGACGGAGCTTCAGCTCGGCCAGCCCAGCACCAAGCCCTCCGACGGGATGCTCGATTTCTACAAAAAGCTCATCGGCGTGGACAACGACTCCAAGACAAGCATCGAGGCCATACGGGACGACCTGCTCGCCGAAGTTCCGGGCGAGGACGGCGCGTTCGTGTGCGACTACGCGATCCTTCGCGACATTTATCGCCTCAACATGCGCAACCTCACGCGCCTTGGCGCGACGATGTTCATCGCGCTGCTCACAATAAGCAATATGGACGAGACGCCGGTCGAACCGCTCATGCTCGATAAGCTCATGCGCATCCTCCTTGCGACGCTGCGCGAAACCCTCCGGCGCGGCGACACCATCGCGCGCTACAGTCCCACGCAGTACGCGGTGCTGCTGCCCGCGGTCAGCTTCGAAACGGGGCGTATCCCGCTCGAGCGCGTAAAGAAGTCTTTCTATAAGAAATACAGCAACCCAGCGTTCGTGCTCAGCTACCGCCTCGCGCCCGTCGCGGACGAGGAATAAGCACAACAGAAAGCGCCCGCCTTTTTTAGGCGGGCGCATGTTACAGCGCCACGCGCGCAACGCCATATCCCCCCGCCGCGCGGCGCGGCTCAGTCCGCCGGCCGGGACCGGAATACGATCCGGGCACGCTGCGCCTCGATAATTTTGCCGCGCCCCCCCTCGAACGCGCGTAAGTTCCTTTTATTGGCCATTCAAAAAACTGTAATTAAATAAATTCAATCCACGGGTTACAAATCAATTGACATTTGTCGAGCGTCATGGTAACATGTAACCGGATAGAAAACTATCCCACGTTGTGGCAAAGCCCGCGAAAACGGGTGACGCAAAGCTAAAGGGCCTAAGGGCGCAAGCCTATGGCAGCCAGTTGCCGGGTTCTGTTCAACCTGTTTTGGGCTGGAGAATCGTTGCGGGCAGCTGGTACACAACCGGCTGTTTTTTATACCCAAAAACAGGCGCGCGTACCCTTGAACGCGCGGGAAAGATTTCCCCGCCCGTGAAAGGACATCGCCGGAAAGCCATGGATGACACGCATGCGCAATAACTGGGAAACCCTCGACCCCGCCATACTCGGGCTGCTTACGCGGCTAGGGCGCTCTATCGCGGAGCTGCCGGGCGCGGAGCGCATGGTGCTCTACGGCTCCTACGCTAAGGGCACCAACACGGAGGAAAGCGACGTCGACCTCGCGGTGTTTTTCCGCGGGGGTGGGAATTCCGCGCTGCTGGAGGAGTACCGCCGCCTCGCGCGCATCTGCGCGACGGACGAGTACGACGTGCAGGTGCAGGCCTTCAGCTCCGACGAGCTCGCGAACCCCTGCGGCATTATTGAGGAGATCGACGCGCACGGCGTGGAGCTGCCGCTCAAAGCCGTGAAAATACCCGCACGGGGCGGGCGCGAGTAACTTCGTCTTATTTTACCTTACCATCACGATACGAACAGGAAGGAAGCGTAAATGAAGAAACTGGAGAAATACCGCTATTGGCTGATGCTGTCGGATTACGATCTCGAAACCATCGACGTACTTGCCGCCGGTGGCCGCTGGGTGTATGTCGCGTACCTGTGCCAGCAGGCCGTGGAGCGTCAGCTCAAAGGCATGTATGTCTTCTACTACAACAACGAAGCGCCCAAGACGCACAACGTCAACTTTCTTTTCTCCAAGCTGCTCGCAACGGAGGAGTTCCCCTTCCTGGGCAGCCGCAGGGATGTCGACGCGCGCCGGGACGAGTGCGAGGATTTCCTCATCGACGCGATGTTCTACTACATGAGCGACTACCCCTTCTCCTACAAAAACATCATGAACCGCTTCGTGGGCGAGGAAAACGCGCAGGAGCTTTTCCAGCGGACCAAGAGCATCATCGCGTGGCTTAGGCGTTTCCAGCCCAGCCCGGGCGTGGGAGCGTTCGAGGAGGAGAGCATCGCCGCGCAGGGGTAAAGCAATTTTCAGCCCACAGCCTCTAAAAACTTTAAGTCAAACGAGGAATCCTTGCAAAGAGAAGCAAGGATTCCTCGCTATCATACATTTTCCGAGATATCGCCTGTTTTTCCTTTGTTTCGTCAGGTCTTTAGAGGCTGCAATTACTTATTCCGCTCCAGATACGCCTCGAGCTTTTTCTTGATCCTCTGCAGGGCATTGTCCACGGTCTTGGGGCCGCGCGCGAGCGCCTCCGCGATTTCCTGGTACGAGCGCCCCTCGAGGAAAAGGTCCAGCACGCGCTTCTCGAGCGGGGAGAGCATGTCCTCGAGCATGCCGCGCATGCCCTCGAGCGACTCGCGGGAAATAAACAGCTCCTCCGGGTTTTCGGTGCGGGCGGTGGGCATGGTATCGATGAGCGGGCGCTCGCGCTCCTCGTCCTCGTTGCGGTAGATGGAAACGTAGGTGTTGAGCGGCGCGTGCTTCTTCCTCGTGGCGCGCTTGATGGCCGTGATGATCTGCCGGTGCACGCACATATCCGCGAAGGAGCGAAA
>DATMYG010000162.1:0-4888 GCA_035561055.1 Clostridia bacterium
GGATTGGAAGCTCCGCAGCGACGCGCGCGTCGTCGTGATGGAGCGCACAAACGCGCGCTTCATCGAACCCGCGTGGTTTGCGCAGGCGCTCGACTTCGCGTCGATGGATGTATCCTTCATTTCCATCCGGCTGATTTTGCCCGGAATCCGCGCGTGCCTTCGGGAAGGCGCGAAAGGCGTCGTGCTCGTGAAGCCGCAGTTCGAGGCGGGTAAAGGCAAGGTCGGCAAGAACGGCGTGGTGCGCGATCCCGCGCTGCACCGGGAGGTGCTCGCGGGCATGGCGCGCTTTGCCGCGGAAACGGGCTTTGCGCTCGAGGGCATGGATTATTCGCCCATTACGGGGCCGAAAGGCAACATAGAATTCCTGCTGATCCTGAAAAAAAGCGAGGGCGGGGAAGGCATTGCCGGGGAATCGATCGAGGCCGAGGCGGCGCGGGTCGTACGCGAGGCCCACGAGGCGCATGCCGGTGCATAAAAAACCATTTTTTTCTTGAATATACAGCCGGGCGAATGTATAATAACAATCGATGAATGAGGTTTCGGCGAAAAAAAATTATACGCTCGGCTTTTTTACCAATCCCGAGCGCGCAAAGGCTATCCTCTGCCTGAGAGAGGCGCTCGGCATGGCGCTCTCCCGCGGTTACGCCTGTTGTATAAACGATGAAACAAAAGAAAAGACCGGCGTGGACGCGCCTTCGTTCAAGGACCTGCGGCCCGACGTGATACTCGCCTTCGGCGGGGACGGCACGATCCTGCATGCGGCGGAGCCCGCGCACGAGTACGGCGTGCCGATCCTCGGGGTCAATCTCGGCAGGGTCGGTTTCTTAAGCGAAATATCGCCGGAAGCGCTCGGAGAAGCGCTGGATCGCATCGACGCGGGGAATTATTCGCTCGACGCGCGCATGCTGCTCGCCTGCTCGGTCAACGGCGGCCCATCCAGGCTCTGCCTGAACGAGGCGCTGCTGTATAAGCGCTCGTTTTCCGGCGTGGTCGACATTAGCATGGAGATCGACGGCATAGACGCGGGCTGCGTGCTGTGCGACGGCATCATCGTGAGCACTTCGACCGGCGCGACCGGCTATTCGATTTCGGCGGGCGGCCCCGTGATCGCCCCCGGGCTCGACGCGATCATCGTGACGCCGATCTGCCCGCACACGCTTTCGGTCCGGCCCATCATAGCCTCCGGCGCATCGAACATGCGCTTTTCCATGAACAGCGAGGGTTACGTTTCGCTCGACGGCATCCATTCCGCCGAGATCGATACGGACGACGTGCTCACCGTCCGCCGCTCGGACAAGCATGTCGATTTCATCCGCTTCGGGACGCGGAACATTTACTCACTGATCAGAAGCAGACTTTCCTGAATATACGCATTCGCGCATCAAGCATGGGAGGTATTTATGATGAAATCGGAACGACACGCGATGATCCTGGAACTCATCGAACGCAACGACATCGAAACGCAGGAGGACCTTGCCCGCCTTCTTAAGGAGCATGGCATCGGCGTGACGCAGGCGACGGTTTCGAGGGATATCAAGGAACTGCGTCTCATCAAGGTGCTCACCGACACCGGCGCCTACAAATACGCGACCGTCGACAAGGCGGAGGCGGGGCTTAAGGAGAGGCTGGTACGCATCTTCAGCGATTCGGTCGTCGCCATCACCTATTCGCATAACCTCGTCATCATCAAAACCCTCTCAGGATCCGGCAGCGCCGCCGCCGAGGCGATCGATTCTCTGCACTGGAACGAGATTGCGGGGACGCTGGCCGGCGACAACACCATTTTCCTTGCCGTGAAGGATCTCAAGCAGGTTCCGGATGTGTTGAAGCGCATCGGCTCCATGATACGCAAATAATGAGAAAATAAGGAAGGCGGCAGGATGCTGCGCAGATTGTATATAGAAAACATCGCGCTGATCGATTCCCTCGAGCTGGACTTCGGCGAGGGGTTCAACGTGCTTACGGGTGAAACGGGCGCGGGCAAATCCATCATCATCGACGCGGTCAACTTCGTGCTGGGCGAACGGGCCAGCCGCGAGCTGATCAAATACGGCGCCACCAAGGCGCGCGTCGAAGCCGTGTTCGACGCGCAAGGCGGCTCCGCCGCAGCTCATGTATTATCCGAACAGGGCATCGAATGCGAGGAGGGCGAAATCATCCTTTCGCGCGAGCTGACCGTGGCGGGCAAAAACACCTGCAGGATTAACGGCGCGCTCGTTCCGACGGCGCTCGTCAAACGCGTGTCGGACGCGCTCATCGACATTCACGGCCAACACGAGCATCAGTCCCTACTCTCCCCGGCGAACCACACCGGTTTTCTCGACGCGTACGGGCACGAGGCGATCCGGCCCAAGCTTGATTCGCTCGGCAAGCTTTGCGCCGACTATGCAAAGACGCGGCTCGAGCGCAACGCGGGCTTCGGCACGGAAGCGGAGCGCTGCCGCGAGATGGATATGCTCTCCTTTCAGGCCGAAGAGATTGCCAAGGCGCAGCTTTCGCCGGGGGAGGACGAGGCGCTCGCGGCCGACAGGCTGCTATTGATGAACGCGGAACGGATTAAGACCGCGCTCGACGAGGCGCATTCCTGCCTGTGCTACGAGGAGGGCGGCAACGCGCTTTCCTTTATCGACGGCGCACGCAAGAGGTTGCGCGAGATATCCGCGCTTTCCCCGGAGTATGAAGCGTTGTTCACCAGGCTCGAGGAGGCGTATTACGGCCTTGAGGATATCGCCTATTCCGCGCGGGACGCGAAGGACGCGCTCGAATTTGATCCAGGCAAGCTCGAGCGAACGGAGGAAAGGCTCAGGATCATTTCCGACCTCAAGCGCAAGTACGGCGGCACGATTCCGGAAATACTCGTCTATGCGGAAAATGCGCAGAAGCGCTTGGAAGCTCTCAGGAAGTCGGACGAGCGTGCGGCCGAGTTGGACGCCAGGCTCGGCGCGATCTCGAGGGAATACGCCGGGGTCGATGCGCAGCTTTCGGAGCTTCGCGAAAGCGCCGCGGAAAGCCTTCGCGCCAGGGTTCTCGCGCACATGGCGGATCTCGGGCTGGATAAGGCGGACTTTCAGGTCGCTTTTACGCGCGCGCAGGAAAGCGAGCTGAAGCCCGAGGGTATGCTGAGCGCGGAATATCTGCTCACGACCAACCCCGGGGAGCCGCTCAAGCCGCTCTCAAAGGTTGCCTCCGGCGGCGAGCTCTCGCGCATCATGCTCTGCTTCAAGGCGATTTTCGCCGACAACGATCAAATAGGCACGCTGATTTTCGACGAGATCGACACGGGCATCAGCGGCAAGGTCGCGGCCGTTGTCGGTGAAAAAATGCTGGCCATCGCCGCGTCCCATCAGGTTGTGTGCGTGACGCACCTGCCCCAGATTGCGGCGCTGGCGGATGCGCATTTCGTCGTTGAAAAAAAGGACGACGGAGAAAGGACGACGGTCGGGGTTAAGCGCCTCGACGAGGAAGGAAAGTACAGGCGCATCGCCCAGATGATGGACGGCGACCCGGATTCTAAGTACGCCTACGAGCACGCGAAGGTGCTCATTGAGCGCGCCGGCAAAATCAAAAACGCGCGGTAAAGCGCATACGCAAATGTGCGGATGTACATCCTTAATACCGCGGGCAAAGCCCGCGGGTTTTTTATTGAGGTGGCATCATGAAGCATTCTTCGCGCAGCGTCGGCCTGAAATCGGCCGGTTTGATCCTATGCGCTTTGATAACGGCGCTCAACTGCCTGCCGCGCGTTGCGGCGCTGCGTGAGCTGCCTGAGGAAATCTACATCGACCAGAACAACGCAAACACGGAGCTTTTCTCCCTGGGCCTGCCCTTCACCGTGACGGATGAAACGGGTCTTCCGGTATCGGGCGACCTTTCCGAAAGGCTGGGCACGCAGAACAGCGACACGAAGTACGTGGTGGAGCTTTTCGGTATACCCGTCAAGCAGGTTAACGTGCATGTGCGCGATGAAATCTACGTCATGCCCGGCGGGGAAACGGTGGGCATCAGCCTTTATTGCGACGGCGTTCTCGTGGTAGGCCTGGGCAACATCCAGACAGATTCGGGCGAATACTCGCCCGCGGGTGCGGCGGGCATCGAACCGGGGGATGTGATTAAAACCGTCGACGGCATAGAAGTCAACAGCGTCGAGGAACTGCTCGATACCTGCGCGCAGACGGATAAGAGTTATACGCTTGAGCTTATGCGCGACGGCGAGCTGACGACCGTCCACATCACGCCCAGGCAGAACCAGAGCGGCAACGCGTCCATGGGTATGTGGGTGCGCGAGAGCAGCGCGGGCATCGGCACGTTGAGCTTCTATGTGATGAGTACGCTGCGTTTCGGCGCGCTCGGACACGCCGTGACCGATCCGGACACAGGGATCGTCATCCCTGTGCGCGAGGGGAAAATACTGCAGGCGGAAATCGTAGGCCTCGTGGAGGGAAAACAGGGAACGCCGGGGGAAATTAAAGGCACCTTCGGGGCGTTGAGCAGGAAGCTTGCGCAAATTGAAAACAACACCGAGTTTGGCATCTATGGCACAATGATGGAAGCGCTCACGAACCCCGTATACCCGCAAGGGCTGCCGCTGGCCTATCCCGAGGAGATTACGACGGGACCCGCGTCAATACTCGCGAGCATCGACGGCGGCGGCGTACAGGAATACGCCTGCGAGGTCATCAAGATATACCAGCAGCCTCTGACGGAATCCAAAGGCATGGTCATCAAGGTGACAGACGAGGATCTCATTCAAAAAGCGGGCGGCATCGTACAGGGCATGAGCGGAAGTCCCATCATCCAGAACGGAAAGCTCATCGGCGCGGTCACCCATGTGTTCATTAACGATCCGCTCAAAGGGTACGGCATCTACGCGCTGTGGATGTATGAGTGC
>DATMYG010000163.1:0-5646 GCA_035561055.1 Clostridia bacterium
GTCATGCTCTGGGCGTTGAGCACGGTGGATTGGGCCAAGCTCAGGGAATCGATCTGCGAGAAGCGGCAAGGCGCATAGAACGCGCAGGTTGCCCTGCGCTTTGCGAAAGTTAGCGGTGTTGAACTCAACGATATCCTGAACCGAACCAAGGAGGGGGAGCAAAAAAGAAATCGGCCTCCTGCCGAACGGCGGGAGGCCTTTTATACGTCTACCGCATTGGGATTGAACAACTAGTCCGTCGCCCCGTTCACTACGCCGCGCACGTAATCGAGCGCCGCCCAGAGCTGCGCGTCGTCCTCCTGACTGATCTCGTCGAGCGGGATGTCCTTGAGATCGTCCGGCAAGTCGACCTCAATGTTGGGCACGACGCCTTTGCCGTGGATGCTGTTGCCCTGCGGGGTATAGTACCCGTCGGTCGTCAGCTTGATCCAGCCGCCGTTGGTGGAAAGGTGAAAGGTGGTCTGCACGATGCCCTTGCCGAACGTGGTCATGCCCACCACAACGCCCGCGCCGTTCTCCTGGATGGCGGCCGCGAGGATTTCGCTTGCGGAGGCGGAGTTCTCATTGACGATTACCGCTATGGGGACGTTCACGCCCTTGCGGTTGGAGGTATAGACCTCCCCATCCGCCTCGAGACGCCCGCGCACGCTTACAACCGTGCACTCTCCCAGCAGCGTGTCTGCGATGCTGATCACATCAGAGAGCGATCCGCCCGGATTGTCGCGCAGGTCGATGACAAGGCATTTCATGCCCCTGTCCGCGAGGTCGTTGACGGCTTCCTTGAACTCTTCGGCGCAGTTGCCCGTGAACATGGTAATCTTGATGTAGCCCGTACGCTCTTTGAAGAGCTTGTGGGAAACGTGCTGTATGTTGATTTCGGAGCAGACCAGCGTCACGTCGAGGGTCGCCGTGCCGCGAAGCAGCGTCAGCGTGACGGACTCGCCGACCTCCCTGTCGATGGCGGCGGCAACATCGCTTAACTCGAGACCGACGATCGAGGCGCCGTCCACGGCGGCGATGATGTCCCCCGCGAGCACGCCGCCCTGGGCCGCAGGCGTGTCGTCGTACACGTCGAGTATGGGCGCGCCATTCTCCGTGGGCTGGCCGACTAGGAGGCCTATGCCGCTGTACTGCCCGTTGATGTTCGAGAGGTATTTTTCGTATTCCTCGGCCGTGAAGTAGCGCGCGTATTCGTCGCCCAATGAATTTACCATGCCGCTCAGGGCGGCGCCGATCAGTTCGTCACGCGCGGGCGGATCGTAATAATAGTTGTTGTTGATCTTATCGATGAGCTCGTTGAACACCAGAAGGTCGCTGAGCTTGGAGTAATCCTCCGCGGTCAGCACAACCTCGTCCTCGCGCTTGGCGTTCATTGCGTTGACGGTGAGCGCCGCCGTAACGAAAGCCGTAATCAGGATCGCGGCGACGAAGTAGATCAGTGTCCTTAGCCAGGACTTCATCCTTTACCTCCGGGTGCTTATACGGCATGGCCGCAACGCTCGTATATACTTACGGTCATTCTATCAGAATATACACCATGCGTCAAATTAACGAATCGTGACGTGTAGGCCCCACCAAAAGAGAACAGGCCGGCATACGCCGGCCTGTGTGGCTCTTTGCAGGGGCTCAAGTCTCATTCCGCGCGGTCAAGATACGGCAGCGCCGCGCCGATGGCGGTGGCGTAGACCGCGTCTTCGGGGATGAAGAAGCGCACGTCGTAGAGTTCCTCCACAGAGGCGAGCACTTTCGGCGCGAGCGTAAGCTTCGCGAGCGTGCCGATGAGCACCGCGTCGCGCACAGGATCGTTTCTCAGGGCGAATACCGAGAGCATCCCGACGGTCTGGAACACCATGTTGATGAGCCCCATCGCGATATCCGCGTTAGAGGCGCTGTTCCTGATCCTGCCGAAGTTGGACGCGGTGGTGTGCGCGGGGAGCTGGGATATATCGTCGGAGCAGATATCTGCAATCGAAAGGTCGACGTTTTTTAAATCGCCCTTCTCGGCGATGTCAGCGAGGGACGCGTAGTCGTTTTCATGCAGCAGATGCCACGCGAGTCCCGCGAGCGTGCCGCCGCCTACGCCGCTGCCGCCGATGTGACGGAAGCCGTCCTTGCCCGCGCGGATGAACGCCGTGCCCGTGCCGAGACTGACGACCAGCGCCTCCTTCTTGCCGCTCAGGTGCAGCCCGCCCGCGCCGATGGCGTTGAACTCGTCCACATGCTCGGTCGTGACGCCGTAGATCGCGCCATCCACGAGGGCCGCGCCCACGCCCGTGAGCACGAAGCGCGATACTTCAGAGAGGGGAACACGGTTGGTACTCAGGAAATTGCCGATCGCGCCGTAAAGCGAGGTCAGCCTGTCCGATGCCTCGACCTGCAGCATCGAGATGCGCTCGCCCGAAGCATGGAAGCCCGCGACCTTCGTCGTGGAGCCGCCGATGTCGATGCCGAGGATCACGCTCATTTCAGGGCTTCTCCCGCGCGCTTGCCGCGCTTAAGCGCGGGCAGTATCGCCCTGTATACGATGGGAACGATAACGGCGGCGGCGGCGAGTTCAACCAGGCCGTTGATGGTGATGATGTAGGCGAACGCAGCCTTGAAGATTTCAAAGAACTGGGCGTAGCTCTCGAGCATGCCGCCGAAAGCGTAAATGGCGCCGAGCACCAGCACGGTGTTCGTCAGGGTTGCCGCGATTGCCGCGACCAGAGCATCCACAAACTCGGGCGCCTTGCTCTTTTTCATGGCGGCAAACACAAGGCCGCCCACGACGCCCACGAAGATGCGGGGCAGAACCGAGATCAGCGGGTTCGTGAACATGATCCACAAAGGGTTCGTGAAGGCGCGGATGAGGCAGGTGACTCCCCATACGCCGCCCAGAACCGCGCCGTATTTCCAGCCGAGCAGACACGCGCCGAGCGCAACAACGATGTGCAGCGTCGTAATTTCAAGCGACAGCACGGGGATGGTGATGTAGCCGGTGTAGGGGACGACGGTCATGACGACGATCAGCGCAGAGAGAATCGCCGCCAGCACGAGGGAGCGAAGCTTCTCGTGGTTCATCGCCAGAGCGGGAGCATTGCGTTTTTCCACGGTAATCTGCCTTCCTTTGTATTTATTTGCTGAGATATTATACCTTTTTTGCGCAGCCAATACAATGCGTTTCGGCGCATTATTACGCGCTCGTTAATTTTTGGCGAACCTTGCGCTTATTCGGCTTTACACACCCCGTGACAGAAGTTATAATGAAATACCGTGCAAAGGCATTATGCTGAAAGGAACGTGTAAAGCAAAATGGAACATTCTGCGGGCGTGTCCGCCGGTACGCCCAGGAAAAATGGGTACAAAACCGTCGTTGCCATCCTGATCATCGCGGCGCTTCTCTGCGGCGCGGTCGTTTTCATCCTCAACCGCATCGCCCTCGAGCAGGAGGAGCGGCGCGGCGCCATCGTCAACGCGGATACCTTCCGCGAGGGCGTCGCCGTCGGCGGCGTGGATGTTTCCGGCATGACGATCGAACAGGCGCGCGAGGCGCTCAAGGAAGCCGAGGCCGCGCTTACTGCGGACGTCGGGTTCACCGTAACCGACGGCACGCATACCTACGAGGTGCCGGCTTCATGCTTTACGATTACCTATGATACCGAGGAGAAGTTCCAGAAGGCCATGGCCCTCGCGCGCGAGGGCACGCTCAAGGAGCTTGAGGCGGAGCTTGAGGACATTGCCCTCAACGGCCGCAGCTATGACATCAGCTACGCCATATCGGGCGACTATGCCGAGTTTGTCGCGGGAATCGCGGCGGAGCTCTATGCCGCCCCGGTCGACGCGACCTTCAGCGTCAAGCCGATCGAAATGAACGATAAGACGGACGCGCAGAACGCCGTGGATCTCGGCCTGAACACCGAGGTGGACGGCATCACGGATCTGCGGGACAAGCGCTTCGACTTCGTCGAGGGTACGGCGGGGCAGGCGCTCGACACCGAAAGCCTGCTCGCAGAGCTTAACGCCAGAACGGAATCCCGGCAATACGGCGAAGTGGGATTCTCCATGCAGGTCGTCGAGCCTGCGGTCACGATCGCCACCATCAAGGAACACCTCGTGCTGCGCTCGAGCGCATACACAAGCTTTGCCAAAGGCCACTACAGCCGCACCGAGCGCGTGTTTAACATCAGGAAAGCAACGGGGCTAATCTACGGCACGGTGCTGCAGCCGGGGGACGTGTTTTCCTGCAATACGATACTGGGCGACCGCTATGAAAAGTACGGCTGGCAGCTCGCGCCCGCGGTTATTGAGGGTGGTGCGAATACCGAAGACCAACCCGGCGGCGGCGTATGCCAGGTTTCGACCACCATCTACAACGCGGTGCTTATTGGCGATTACGAAATCGTCTACCGCCAGCCGCATTCGATGCGCCTGAGCTACGTCGCGGGCGGCTTCGATGCTACGATCAACACCCGCACCATCGATTTCCAATGGAAGAACAACACCGCTTCGCCGATTTATGTGTTCGCCTGGGTGGATACCGTGAAAAAGCAGGTCTGGTGTGAGATCTACGGCGAGCCCTATCCGCCGGAGTTCGACGAAATCGAGCTGGTCAGCGAGCAGTTGCCCAACATCGAGCCCACGCCGGACGAGTATATTCCCGTGTCCTGGCTTTACGCGCCGTACTGGGCGCTCAAGAACGAGGCCAAGCCCGGCTATGTGTACGATTGCTACAAGGTCTACAAGCTCAACGGCGCGGTCGTGGAAAAGGTCTACATCGGCCAGACCACGTACAGGATGCACCCGAACCGCTATTATGTTTGGACAGGGTACTTTCCCGGCACGCCGCTCGATCCTGCGTATCAGGTGATTCTCGAGCCGACGACGGCGTCGTGAAAATTGAATTCAAATTATGAAACGCTTCCGACTTAATCCCGGGGGCGTTTTTCATTCCGCTTTTTCGGGCGCGGGCTTCCCGCTTCCATAGAGGCCGAAGAAGAGGACGATGCCGATCACCGCGCCGTATTGCGGGTATTCCAACACCCATATAAATGGGAGCGCGCTAAAATTCCGCGGGGAGAAAACGGCGAGTATCGCCAGCAGTGACAGGCAAAGGAGCGTAATTCCAGCGGATAGGAATGCCCGCCGCAGCTTTCCGCTCCGAATTCTGAAATCTTTCCAGATCGCGATAAGCGAGAACAGGTACGCGGCGGCGAGCCCGTAGATTGTGGGGGTTGCCAGGCTTGAAAATATACCATATGGCAATGCGTCGTACAGCCTGGCCTCTCGGGCGAGCAAAATTGGTCCGATGATAAGCGAAGCGGCTATGAGCAATGCCAAAACCGCCGCGAGGAGAACGGAGTGGATGATACGCTGTTTTCTGCCCTCTCCGTATTCGCCGGCCGACTTTTTTCCATAGATGAGCTCCGTGATTTCTACGCCTAGGGATTGAGATATGAGTACAAGCATCTCGATATCCGGTAGGGACTTGCCGTTCTCCCAGTTGGATACCGCCTGTCGCGTGATGCGAAGCTTTTGCGCGAGGGCTTCCTGCGAAAGGTTTATGCCTAGGCGGATTTTCTTGATATTTTTAGCAACATGGTTCATGAATTAATTCCCCCATACTAAAGCAAACATGAATTATTAATTAAGTATAATGCACAGTCACTT
>DATMYG010000164.1:0-2336 GCA_035561055.1 Clostridia bacterium
TTCAGGCGGATCTTCATGGCGTGGCGCGTGCGGGAGGAGACGATATCCTCGCGGCGCGAATAGACGAGCTTGACGGGCCGCCCGCAGCGGATGGAAAGCGCCGCCGCGACGGGCTCCGTGATCATATCCACCTTGCCTCCGAAGCCGCCGCCGACTGCGGGCACACTGACGCGCACGCGGCTCATGGGGAGGGAGAAGATGCGCGATAGGTTTACGCGCACGGCGAAGCTGTCCTGCGAGGCGGTATAAACCGTCAGCTTTCCGCATGCGTCGTAAAAGGCGACCGAGGCGTGCGGCTCGATCGCGCCGTGATGAATCGGGGGAACGGTATAGGTATCCTCGAACACATGCGGCGCGGCCGAAAGCGCGGCGTCGACGTCCCCGCAGCTCTGGCGCACGATCTCCATGAGGTTGCCGCGGAGGAGGTCGCCATGGGTATGGAGCACGTATGCGTCCTGCCGCATGCCCGCTTCGGGGTCGAAATTGACGGGGAGCGGTTCGTATTCCACGCGGATGGCGCGCACGGCTTTGGCGGCGATGGCCGGCGTATCCGCCGCAACGGCGGCCACGCGGTCACCGACGAAGCGGACGATTTCGTCGAACACGCGCTCGGTCTTGAATACGTCCAGCGTTTCCCCGCTGCTGTTGTAGTAGACGGCGGGCGTATTTTGATAGGTGACGACCGCGCGCACGCCTTCCATCCCCTCCGCGGCGGAGGTATCGATGCTTTTGATCCGCGCGTGCGGAACGGGCGAAAAAAGCAGTTTTGCGTGCAGCATGCCCGGAAGTTTGAGATCGTCCACATACCTGAGCTGCCCCGTGGCCTTGAGCGCGGCATCGTCGATCGGACACGGTGCGCCGACTGGTCCGTTTTTCTTCGTTTCGCTCATGCGCGCTCCCTTTCCTTTCTGAGAAGCTCGGCGGCGAATAATACCGCCGATACGATGCGCGCGTAGCCCGTGCAGCGGCAGAGGTTACGGGAAAGCGCGGCGCGGATATCCTCCTCCGTCGGACTCGGGTTCCGGTCGAGCAGCGCCTTGGTTGAGAGGATCATGCCCGGCGTGCAGAAACCGCACTGAATCGCGCCGCACTCCACGAATGCGCGCTGGATGGGGTGCAGTTCGCTCCCGCGCGCGAGACCCTCGACGGTCAGAACGAAATGCCCGGCCGCATCCTTAATCGGCACGATGCAGGAACGGACGGCTTCCCCGTCGAGAAGGACGGTGCATGCGCCGCAGTCGCCCGTGCCGCAGCCGCACTTTGCGCCCGTGAGGTCGAGCTGGTCGCGCAAAACACTGAGCAGCGTTTCGTTCGGCATCGCCTGGATGTCGTAGATACGGCCGTTGACTGTGAGACGATAGGTTTCCATTGCGTTTCCTCGGCGGTTCGTCAATCGGCGGGGCAAAGGCGGCGAAGGATGCCCGAGTAGCCGCCCAGCGCGGTTTCGATTTCATCGAGCGCAATCCATTCGTCCCGCGTGTGCGCCAGCGCCTCTGCGGAGGGGCCGAACCCAACGGTTGGAATGCCCGCCTCGCCCGCGTAGTGGCTGCCGTTGGTGCAGAAATTGTAGTGTGTGACGGCGGGCCGGACGCCGCCTTCCCGGAGCCCTTCGAGCGCTTCCCGGACGAAGGGGGCAGTTTCGTCGAACGCCCAGCCGGGGAAAAAGCGCTCTCCCGAGATGGTTTCCCCCGTGTAGCAGCGCTGCTCGCCGCGCGCGAAGGACACCTTTGCCGAAAGGCCGGGAATCTCCCCGGCAGCCTCGTCGAGGACCTTTTGGATGGGCGCGAGCACGCTTTCCTTCGTCTCACCGACGAGAAGGCGGCGGTCGTATGTCGCGCGGCAGTAATTCGGCACGACGGAAGCGCCGGGGTACGGCGCGGATTTTACATCCGTAAGCTCGAGGATGCCGGGGCCGAGCGCTTCCGATTGCGGCGGAACGATCAAGCGGATTCGGCGGATCAGCTCGGCCATATGGTAGGCCGCGTTGACGCCCTTCTCGGGATTTGCGGAATGCGCGCTTTTGCCGAAAGTTTCCAGCACGATTTCCGCGCGCCCGCGCTGGCCGATCTTGAGGTTGCACTCGGAGGCTTCGCCTATGACGACGAGGTCGGGTCTGACGCGCGCGCTGATCTCCCGCGCGGCGACGCCCTCGAAGCATTCCTCATGCACGACGTCCGCGACCGCGACGGTCCCGGCGAAATGCCCCCGCGTCTGCTCATAAAACGCAGCCGCCGCGGCGGCCATGCACGCAAGCGCGCATTTCATATCGGATGCGCCGCGTCCGTAGAGCCTACCGCCTTCGATCGTTGCGCAAAACGGCGGATGCGTCCAAAGCT
>DATMYG010000165.1:0-9466 GCA_035561055.1 Clostridia bacterium
GATGAAGCCCGTCTATAGGCTGATGGACGAGCTCATCGAGGGCGGCGCACTCGCTGGGCAGAAGTTCAGCGCGGATCCGCGCCCGCTCGATAAAAACGTACCGGCGAGCGCGCTGCAGAACCTCGTCTTTCAGTTCATGTACGGTAAGCAGGAGGACTATGAGGCGCAGCTTCAAAAGCTCGGCATCCTCGGCGAGGACGCCTTCACCTGCACCTGCTACATGGACGAGGTCGGTAACACGCCAAAGGAAGGGGATGTGCTAAGCTGGGCCGAGAGCAGCGCGGTGGTCTACGCCAACAGCGTCTTGGGCGCGCGCTGCAACCGCAATTCCGGCATTATCGAGCTCTTCGGCAGCATCGCGGGATATGTGCCGTATTTCGGCTTCCTCACGGACGAGGGGCGAAAGGCCGCCTGGATTGTGGAAGTAAAAACGACGAAGAAGCCCGAGGCGCAGGTTCTCGGCTCCGCCATCGGTATGAAGGTCATGGAGGACGTACCCTACGTGCGCGGGCTCGACAAATTCCTCGGGAACGAGCTCAACGACGAAGCCAAGGCTTATTTGAAGGACTTCGGTGCGGCGACGGCCTCCAACGGCGCGGTGGGGCTCTACCACATCGCGGGGCTTACGCCCGAAGCGAAGCGGATGGGCGAAGCCCTCGTCGCCGCGGGCGCGAAAACCTATGTGATCGACGACGCGGAGCTCAAGCGCGTCAAGGACAGCTACCCCGTCATCTGGAAGGACAAAAACGCGAAGCCCAAGCTCTGCTTCGTCGGCTGCCCGCACTTGTCCATCGGCCAGCTCAAACGATGGACGCATGACCTCGAGGCGGGGCTGAAAGAGGCCGGGCGCGCGAAGGTCGCTATCCCCACCGTGTTCACGACCGCGCCCGCCGTCAGGAAGGAATTCGAGGGGACCGAGGATGCGAAAAAGCTCGCGGCGATGGGCGTGGTCGTCTCCTCCATCTGCCCGCTCATGTACATGAACAACCCGCTCTCGGGCAAAATGCCGGTCATCACGAGCTCGAATAAGCTGAGGACCTACACGAGCGCCCGGTATTATACCGACGCGGAAATCCTCACCTACGTCACGAAGGGGGTGCTCCAATGAAGCAGTTCAAGGGACGCTGCGTGGTGCCGGGCACAATCAAGGCCGAGGCGCTCGTGTCGCATGGCGGATTCAACACGCTCGCAAGCTTCCAGAAAGCGCTCATGTTCAAGGATAAAGAAGCCAAGTGTTCCGACCAAAATAACCCCGACCTCTACGGCAAGCCCATGCATGGTAAGGCGCTGTGCCTGCCGCAGACCATCGGCTCCACCACGGGCGGCATGGTGCTGTGCACCTCGGCGATGCTCGGGCAGCAGCCCGCGTGCCTGCTCTTTAGTAAGCCCATCGACTCCCTCGCCGCCGCGGGCGCGATCCTCGCCTACGTGTGGAGCGATTCGCCCATGCCCACGGTGGACGGCCTCGGAGACGAGTTCCTCGATTATGTCAAGACCGGCATGACCGTCAGCGTCGGGGACGATGGGATGGTGACGGTGGAATAATCGTCGATGATTTCGGCTCTGCACTAAACCTTAGAATAAGGAAAAAAGAAAACGGCCCGCGCCGCAAGGCGCAGGCCGTTTATGCTACCGAATTGTCCGACAGGGATTTGGTTTACGCGCGGACCTTCCTGACGGTCACAGCAGCGGCGGCGACGAGCGCGAGAGCGATCATCACGAAGCCGATAGCGGTGGTGGCGTCACCGGTCTGCGGAGGCTGCACCGTGGGCTGGGTCACGACAACGGTCACCGTGCCATACGGCCAGGTCACGCCGACCGAGGTGGCGGCTATCCTGCCGAAGTACTTCTCAAAGTGCTCCTCGGTCATGTACTTCGCATCCGCGTAGCCGAAGCCGAGGGCGCTGAAGAACGCGTTGAACCCGGACATGAGCGTCTGGTAGAGCGTGCCGTCGGACGGCGTCACGACGACGTTGGTCGCGAGGTTGCGGAAGGTGATGTCCCCGTTGACGGCGCGGGTGATGGCGTAATCCACGGAGTTGTAGCGGAACACGATTTCACGTGCGACGTCCACTTTGCCCGTGGACTCGACCACCGGGAAGGAGATGCTGTAGCTGGTGCCCGCGGCGAAGATGGTGAACATGCCGCTGGTGTGCTGAACAGTGTATTCGTCCACGCCGTCCGCGTCGTTATCCCACGCGAAGATGCCATTCGCCCATGTGTTGTAGAAGCCGATGGTCGCGCTGGCGCTCGCGCCGGAGGCGCCGGGCTTATACGCCTTCGCCCAGTACTCGAAGCCGTAGACATGGCCCTTGTGCGACTGGTCGAAGGCGACCGCCGCAGTGTAGCCGGGGTAGGAGCCGGTGTTCTTGAACGTGTCGCCGACCTTGCTCCCGTCGACATACGCCTGGCCATTGGTCAAGACGAGGTCGTCGAGGGAGAGCATATAGAGCAGCTTCTTCGTGCCGAGCAGGGCGGTGTTCGCGCTGCTCAAGCTCGAGGGGATGGTGACGGCGACGTAGAAGTGCACCTCCGTGCCGTCGACGACGGGATACATGACGCTGAGCTCCTCATAGAGGCTGCCCAGTATCGAGGTATTGGGCGTGATCTGGAGCGCGGTGATCTCGATGGTGATGTCGTACACCGGAGAGCTGGGCAGCACGATCTGATCCCAGCCGCTCGCGAGCGCGGGAACGGCGATGGCAAGCGCCATGGCCAGCACCAGGACGAGGGTTAACAGTTTCTTCATTGCTTAAACTCCTTTCAGCAGTTCGGCGCGCGCGTCGCCGCGCCGCGCGGGGCGGCATACGGCTCTTGCGCTTTGCGCCGGTTTGTTGAGCCTATTGTTTACAGCCGATTCCATTTTTATTACGCTCTCTTAACATCATGCGCGGTTCGCGGAAACTAGTGTGGATTCGCGCGCATTCGCGGTCAAAATCGCGTTGCCGCCCCCGCCCCGGCCATGATATGCGCGCCGGCGCGCCCGTATGACACGGAGTCAAGCGTCATCCCACGCCGCCGCGCAATTGTAGATAATATATACGGGAAAGAGGCATTGTGCCGGAAAAAGCGGAGTGATAGAATCAGGCATAACAAGTCAATCCGCCGGAAATCCGGCTTTTGGAGGCAGTTTTATATGGAAAGGGAAATCATGAGCGGCAACGAGGCCGTCGCGCGCGGCGCATACGAGGCAGGCTGCCACGTGGCGTCGGCATATCCCGGCACGCCGAGTACGGAGATCCTCGAGAACATCGGCGAAAAGTATAAGGACGACATCTACTGCACCTGGGCCGCCAACGAGAAGACCGCCATGGAAATCGTATCCGGCGCATCTATCGGCGGGGCGCGCGCCTTCGCCGCGATGAAGCACGTGGGCATGAACGTGGCGGCCGACCCGATTTTTACCATGGCGTACATGGGCGTGACCGGGGGCCTCGTGTTCGTCAGCGCGGACGATCCGGGCTGCCACAGCTCCCAGAACGAGCAGGACAACCGCCTTTTTGCGCCGCACGCCAAAATAGGCATGATGGAACCCTCCGACGCGCAGGAGTGCAAGGACTTCACCATCGCCGCTTTCGCGCTTTCCGAACGGTTCGATACGCTGATGATGCTGCGCATGACCACGCGCGTGTGCCACTCCAAGAGCATGGTGACGCTAGGCTCGCGCGCCGCGGTTCCCGTCAGGAAATACGAGCGGCAGCCGCGCAAGTACGCCATGCTGCCCGCCCACGCGCGCCCGCGCCATGTCGAGCGCGAGGCGCTGCTCGCCCAAATGGAGGAATACGCCAACGACTGCCCCTATAACCGCGTGGAGGAAGCCGCGGGCGAGAGCGGCATCGGCGTCGTCACCTCCGGCATCTCCTACATGCACGCCAAGGAAGTCTTCGGCGATACCGTCCATTACCTCAAGCTGGGTCTTACCTATCCGCTGCCGAGGAAGCTGATCCGCGAATTCTGCGAAAAGCATAAGACCGTCTACGTCATCGAGGAAAACGACCCCTACCTCGAAAACTTCGTGCGCGCGGAGGGGTTCACGGACTGCATCGGCAAGGCGAAGCTCCCCATCTGCGGCGAACTGGATGCGCGCATCATCCGCGAGGCGTTCCTGCCCGGCACCTCCCCCGAAGGGTATGCGGAGCCCGAAGCCAAGGCGCCGCCGCGCCCGCCGGTGCTCTGCGCGGGCTGCCCGCACAGGGGCTTCTTCTATGCGGTAAGCAAGTATACGAACAAGCCCGCGGGCATCGTGCCCTGCGGGGACATCGGCTGCTACACGCTGGGCATCAACCCGCCGCTCAACGCGCTGGATACGACCATCTGCATGGGCAGCGGCCTTTCCTCCATCATCGGCCTCGCGAAAGCGCTCGAGCTGCAGGGGGATAAGCGCAAGGCACTCGGGTGCCTGGGCGACTCGACGTTCTTCCACAGCGGCATCGCCTCCCTTATAGACGTCGTGCATACCGAGGCGAACGTTATCGCCTGCATCCTCGACAACTCCATCACCGCCATGACCGGCCACCAGGAGAATCCCGGCACCCAGACGAACCTCATGGGCATTCCCGCGCCGGCTGTGGACATCGAAAGCATTGTGCGCGCAACGGGCATCGCGCCCGAGCGCGTGCGGATCGTGGATCCGCTCGACCTCCCCGCCGTGCAGGCCGCCGTCGAGGCCGGCCTCGCCGTAAAAGGCCCGTTCGTCATCATCACCAAGCGGCCCTGCGCCCTTATTAAGGAAGTCATGCGCAAGAACGCGGGCAGGCACTGCCGGATCGACCGCGATAAGTGCAAAAGCTGCAAGATGTGCCTGAAGATCGCCTGCCCCGCCATCGCCTTCGTGGACGGAAAGAGCCAGATTGCCGACCCCGCCTCCTGCACGGGCTGCGGGCTGTGCATCCAGATGTGCAAATTCAATGCGATTGAAAGGGTGGGTTCCTGATATGACGAAAAGCATACTGCTCGTGGGCGTGGGCGGCCAGGGCACGATACTGATTTCCAAAATACTTACGGCGGGCCTGACCGAAATGGGCCACCAGGTCAAGATGAGCGAGATACACGGCATGAGCCAGCGCGGAGGCAGCGTCACCACGCAGATCAAGTACGGGGACGCGGTGTACGCGCCGAACATCGGCCTCGCCGAGGCGGACATGGTGATCGCCTTTGAAAAGGCGGAGGCGCTGCGCGCGCTGCCCTACCTGAAAAAGGGCGGCACGCTGATCGCGGACGAGCGCGAAATCTACCCCCTCACCGTGCTTTCGGGTGCTGCAAGCTACCCGCACGACGCGCTCGACGCGCTCGCGAAGGTCGTAGGACCCGGCAAGCTTCTCGTCATCCGCGCGGCGGAAACGGCCGAGAAGCTCGGTAACATCAAAGCGCAAAACATCGTGCTGCTGGGGGCCTTCGTGCGTGCGATGGGGCTCGAGGGCGTGGACTGGAAAGCGCTCATCGCCAAATACGTGCCCCCCAAGGCGCTCGAGATGAACATCCGCGCCTATGAGGCAGGCTATCATATGTAAGGCTCCAAAGCGGCAGGCCGCTTTGGGAGGAGGATGACCATGTTTCGAACATACGCTGAAATCATCGAGGCGCTCAAACAGAAGAAAGGCGCGCGCGTCATGGCCGTCGCCGCGGCGCAGGACGCGCCCGCCATCGAGGCGGCGCTGCACGCGCGGGACGCGGGCATCGCCAGACCCGTTTTCGTGGGGGATGCTTTGCGCATCAGGGAGCTGCTGCGCGGAATGGACCGCAACCCCGCCGATTTCGACATCCTTCAGGCGGACGCGGGCAGCGAGGCGCAAGTCGCCGTGGAACTCGTCAAGGACGGCAGCGCGAACCTTCTGATGAAGGGGATGCTCGAGACGCGCGACCTGCTCCGCCCCGTGGTCGCCAAGGAAAACGATTTGAGGACGGGCGCTCTCATGAGCCACGTCGTCTTCTTCGGGGAGGTGCCGCGCTGCGAAAAGCTCTTCATCCAGACGGACGGCGGCATGGTGATGTACCCAACCCTTGAGGAGAAAGCGGGCATTATCGAAAACGCCGTGGACACGCTGCAGAGGATGGGCTACGAGAACCCTAAGGTCGCGGCGCTGTGCGCCATCGAGTTCGTCAACCCCAAGATGAAGGAATCCGTCGAGGCGGGCGAGCTCCAGCGTATGAACCGCGAGGGCATCATCAAAAACTGCACGGTGGTCGGCCCCATCTCCTACGACATCGCCATGGATGCGGACATCGCGCGCCGCAAGGGGTTTGACTGCCCCTACTGCGGCGCATTCGACGTGCTGCTCGTGCCCGACATGAACTGTGGCAATATCATGGGCAAGTGCCTCACGGTGACCGCGGGCGCGAAGATGGCGGGCATCGTCGTAGGCGCGAAGGCGCCCATCGTGCTGACCTCGCGCGGCTCCAGCGCCGAGGAAAAGTTCAATTCCATCGCCATCGCGGCGCTGACGGCCGGGGCGATGGGCAATTGACGGGCCGCTTAATTCAATCGGCCTCCGCTCTCCGGGCGGAGGCCGGTTTTGTTTAGCTGCGCGCACAGGGATGCGGCCCCCGTCTGTAAAATCGCCGTCGGTCGTGATACAATAACCGCGAGCCCGCGAATATCTGTGCGCAAAAAACCGGATGCGCGCGGCGTTCATCCGCTATTCTTGAGTTGGAAAGGAGGACGCGCAATGCAGTGGGTCGACAGAATGAACCGCGTGATGGACTATTTGGAAGCACACCTGTCCGAAGAAATAAACCCTTTGGAAATCAGCCGGATTATGGCGTGTCCCTACGCGGTGTTCCAGCGTTGGTTCGCACCGATCACAGGGATCCCATTGTCGGAATACATACGCCGGAGGCGGTTGTCCCTCGCCGCATATGATCTGCGGAATACGGATCTGCGGGTGTTGGACGTTGCCGTAAAATACGGCTATGATTCGGCGGACGCATTCGCGGCGGCATTCAAGCGTATGCACGGGGTCACGCCTCAGGAGGCGCGCCTGCCCGACGCCGGCTTCACGTTCTTCGCGCGCCTGACTTTTACATTTGTAATTGCGGGGGTTCAAGAAATGAATTACAGGGTGCTCGCCAAAGAAGCTTTCACTGTGCTCGGTATCCGCCGTACGACGCCGCACGGCGGCGGGACGTGGGCAATCGTAAAATCCAACGGCATCGCGGAAAACATACGGGCCATCGCCGGACATGCGTGCGAGCTCGGGCTGTGCTTCGGCTTCGATCAGGAAGGCAACAACGATTATATGTGCGCCGCCGAATACGGCGGCGGGGAAATCCCCGGTTTCGACCTCTATCGTTTTCCGGCGGCCACGTGGCTTGTTTTCACCGCCGAGGGCACGATTTCAGGCGGCGTGCTCGCAGAGACATGGAAGCGCATTTACGGGGAATTCATGCCCCAAAGCGAATACCTGCAGCTAGATTTACCGACCGTCGAGCAATACGTCGAGTGGGACGAGGCCGCCGACCGCTGTCATGTGGACATATTCATCCCGGTTCAAAAGTAATCGTCCCTCCCCAAGGCGACTTTTGCCGACTGATCGGCGACCTTCTCTTGATTGTTCTTGCGCTCCGGGGTTCATTCCAGCCGCCTCAATAAAGCGAAAAACGGTCTTCGTCAGGCGAAGGCCGTTTTATTCGATGCCTAAATAAAGTCAATTGTTCTGCATTGCGAGGTTGAACGCGCGGATGGCGACCTCGATCATGTCCGGCGTGGGCTCTTTGGTCGTGATGCGCTGCAGCGCGAGCCCCGGCGCGCGGATGACGCGCGTGAGGACGTTGTCGTACTTCGCGGCCACGCGCAAAAGCTCGTAGGAAAGCCCCGCGACCACGGGCAGAAAGACGATGCGCAGCGCGAGCCGCAAAAAGAAGTTGGCGTTCCAGCCGACCACGGCGAAAAAGAGGATGGAAACCGCCATCACAAGGAACATGTAGTTCGTGCCGCAGCGCGGGTGCAGGCGAGAGTGCTTCATGGCGTTTTCCGGAGTAAGCTCCTCTTCCGCCTCGTAACAGGCGATGGTCTTGTGCTCCGCCCCGTGGTACATGAACACGCGCCGCACGTCCTTGATGGAGGCGCACAACAGGATATAGCCGACGAACACCGCGAGGCGCACGAAGCCCTCGACGAGGCTCTTCCAGATGCCCGGAACATCGCTTTTCGCGAAAGCCAGCGTGCTTACAAGGTTGGGCAGCACGAAAAACAGGCCGATGGTGAGCGCGACGGCCACAACGACCGCCAGCCCGATGACCACGCTTTCGGTGGATTTGCCGAGCTTATCGCTGAGCCATTTTTCAAACCTGGTCGGCTCCTCGTCTATCGCCTCGCCCGCGAGCTTGGCGCTTTCGGTCAGGGTGCCCATGCCCGTGGAGAGGGATTCGATAAATACGACGACGCCGCGCACGACCGGCCAGCCGAAGAAGGTGCCCTTCTGCGCCCTGGAGCGCATGGGCGTAAACTGCGTGGCGATTTCCCCGTCGCTTTTGCGCACGGCAAGGGCGATGCCCTCGCCCGATTTCATCATCACGCCCTCCATGACGGCCTGACCGCCCACGGCGCAAACCTTTGCCATACAAGAGTTCCTTTCGCGTAATGAGGCCATTATATCATATATGTTCCGCCCCGCGCGGACCGCATTGTGAAAAAAGATTGAAAATATCCGAGTTGGGGCATACTCAAAGTCGAGGTGATGCTTTTATGAAGCAAAGGATGCTTTCCCTTTTCGCGGCCGTAAAGACTGGTACGGCAAAATTCCTGCGCGCGAAGGGCATATATGTGGTGATCATGACCTGCGTCGCAGCCGTCGGGCTGGCGGCCGCGCTGCTCATCCCCTGGGGAGGCGGAGGCGAGCTGCCTGAGGCGAGCGACCCCGGCAGCGCTGTGGGCAAGTCCGAGGACGAGTCGCTGACTCTTCTCAAAACGCCGGCTCCGACGCCCACGCCCTCGCCCACCCCGATCCCGGATTTCACGCAGGCGCCCGCGACGAGCGCGCCTACGAATAAGCCCCTCTGGTCCCCGCCCGTGCGCGGCGAGATCATCTGGGGGTATGCGATCGACCAGCTCATCTATTCGCGCACCCTCAAGCAGTGGATGACGCACGCGGGGGTCGACGTGGCCTCGCCCAAGGGCACGGAGGTGTACGCCGTGTTTGGCGGCACCGTCGAAGCGATTTATACCGACGACATGCTCGGCGTGTGCGTCGAAATCACGGGGGACAACGGCTTCAGCGCCCTCTACGCCAACCTCAAGGAGGAGCCGCCGATCCATGAGGGGGACGCACTCAGCAAGGGCGCGCTTGTCGGCTACGTCGGCGACACGGCGGTTTCCGAATGCGGGGACAAGAGCCACGTCCACTTCGAGCTGAGGAAGGACGACACCTGCGTCGACCCGACGAAGTACGTAAAGTTCATCAAGGAGTAAACGGGGTCTAAAGCGAAAAAGCGGCGGAAGCCGCTTTTTCTGTTACTTAGAGCATGGAGG
>DATMYG010000166.1:0-6456 GCA_035561055.1 Clostridia bacterium
GAACAGCTTCTATTTGGGCGATTCTTTCGACCCGTGGCGCAACCTCGCCGCGGAGGAAATCATGTTCGACGATCCGGGGGAGGGCATGACGCTCTACCTCTGGCAGAACGCGAACACCGTGGTCATCGGCCGCAACCAGAATGCCTGGCGGGAATGCCGCGCGCAGCTGCTTGAAGAGGAAGGCGGCAGGCTCGCGCGGCGCACGACAGGCGGCGGCGCGGTGTACCACGATTTGGGCAACCTCAACTTCACTTTCGCCTGCGGGCGGGGCCTATACGACCTCGCGCGGCAAACCTCGGTGATCCTCGAGGCCGTGCGCGCGCTCGGCGTGGACGCGGGCTTTTCCGGGCGCAACGACCTTATCACGGCGGACGGGGCAAAGTTTTCCGGCAACGCTTTCCGCTTTTCAAAAACCTCCGCGCTGCAGCATGGCACGTTGCTTGTCGCCGTCGAAATGGAAAGGCTCGCGCGCTACCTCGCGCCCTCGCCGGAGAAGCTGCGCGCAAAGGGCGTCGAGAGCGTGCGCGCGCGCGTGAAAAACCTTTCGGAATACGGGGCGCACATCAAAATCGACTCCGTGCGGGACGCGGTCGTGCGCGCGTTTGAGGCGGAGTACGGGCCGTATGAAGCCCGCGCGGTCCGCGGGCTAGACGAAAAAAAGCTCGCCTCGCTCACGGCGAGGAACGCCTCCTGGGCGTGGCGCATGGGCGCGACGCCGCAGTTTGACGTTTGTATTGAAACGCGCTTCGCGTGGGGCTCGCTCGAAGTGCAGCTGTGCGTCGAGGGCGGCGCCGTCGCGCACGCCTCCGTCTATTCGGATGCGATGGACGAGGCGTTCGTGCGCCTCATCGCGCCCGCGCTCGAGGGCGTGCGGCTCGAGGGCGCGGCGCTTGCCGGACGCATTCAAAAATTCAACAGTGAAAATATGGAACTTGCGGCAGACATCGCGGCCTGGCTTTCATCGAAAACGTTTTAAACCGCCGCATAGCGGACTCCTTTTCGGGCAGACTAAGCCCAGTCAATGAAGAGGAGGATGCGATATGTCCGGTACCAGAGCAGGAACCCAGACCATTGGCTGCCGCGTAACAAGTTGTCGCTACAACAGCGAGGGGGGCGGATGTTCGCTCTCCAGGATCGAGGTCGAGCCTCAGCACGACAGCCACACCGGCGAGCCGTGTGATGAAAGCCTTTGCGGCAGCTACGTATCTCGCAACTAACGCGGTAAAAAGAGGAGGGGCGTATCGTTCCTCCTTTTTTTGCGCCTTCGCCGTGGTTTATACTCGGATGAGGGACCCTCATATTTTGAAAATTTGTGCATATCGCCGCAAACCGGGGCCGGAACGGGGTCAAGGAGCGGTAATCCTCGAGAAACACGCGTTTTGCTTCCGTTTTGATTGTTCCTGATCAATTGTCAATGATACTTTAATATGTTAAAATCCTTCCAAGTAACAACGCGCGGCGCTACTCCACACAATAGCCCGGCGGCGTTGAAAAAAGGAGGGCCAACTTACCGCGCAGGCTCGCGGTGCGGCAGCGTGGAGACCTGCCGTAATGCGCGTCGCTGAATTTTTGCGCGCGCGAGGTGTATTCCGCGGAGGCGGGTGCGCCGGAGCCCGGATGTATGGCAAGCGTAATTCTTCGCAACGTCAAAAAAATCTACCCGCACGCACCCGAAGAAAAGAAGGGCAGGAAGAAGGAGGCCGACGAGGCTTTCGAAAACCGGCCGAACCTGCAAATTACCGACAAGGGCGTCGTCGCCGTGCAGGACTTCAACCTCGAGATCGCGGACAAGGAATTCGTCGTGCTCGTCGGCCCCTCGGGCTGCGGCAAGTCGACCACGCTCCGCATGATCGCGGGGCTCGAGGAGATCACCGAGGGCGAACTGTACATCGGCGACCGGCTCGTCAACGACGTGGCGCCCAAGGACAGGGACATCGCGATGGTGTTCCAGAACTACGCGCTCTACCCCCACATGACGGTCTACGAGAACATGGCCTTCGCGCTCAAGCTGAGGAAGACCCCCAAGGACGAGATCGAGCGTAAGGTGCGCGAGGCGGCGGAGATCCTCGGTATCTCCGAACTTTTGAACCGCAAGCCCAAGGCGCTTTCCGGCGGCCAGCGGCAGCGCGTGGCCATCGGCCGCGCCATCGTGCGCGAGCCCAAGGTGTTTCTGCTGGACGAACCCCTCTCCAACCTCGACGCGAAGCTGAGAAACCAGATGCGCGCGGAGCTTATCAAATTGAGAAAGCGCATCGACACGACCTTCGTCTACGTCACGCACGACCAGATCGAGGCAATGACGCTGGGGGATCGCATCGTCATCATGCGTAACGGCTTCATCATGCAGATCGGCACGCCGCAGGAGGTCTTCAACCGCCCGGCGAACCTGTTCGTCGCGGGCTTCATCGGCACGCCGCAGATGAACTTCTTCGAAGCAAAGATCGTCGGCTCTCCAGGCGCGTATGAGGCAGAATTCCTCGGCACAAGCGTTCCCCTTGTACAGCAGGCGCAGGATGCTCTTCGCGGTACGGACGCCGCGGGGCGGGACGTCGTAGTGGGCGTCCGTCCGGAGCACATCGTCCTTTCGGAAACCGAGGGCGTCGACGCGGTCGTGGACGTATCGGAGATGATGGGCAGCGAAATCTTCCTGCATGTGGACGCCAGCGGCAAGGACGTCGTCATCCGCATTCCGACGACGGACCTCCCCGCCAAGTACAGGAACGGCATCCCGTCGGGAGAGTGCATCAAATTCCGCTTCGATCCGGCCCTTGCGCACGTGTTCGACAAGGGGACCGAACAAAACCTCATCCCGTAAGGGATTTTAAGAGTAAACTGCGGGGTGGAGTAACATCCGCCCCGCTTTTTTGAAAGGAAACCAAGCGATATGGCCATCGATCCCCGCGAGCGGGACACGCTCGCCCTTCTCGAAAGCCGCGGCGTTCCCTATACGCGCATCGAGCATCTTCGCGCGCTCACCATGGAGGACTGCGAATCCGTCGGCGCGGACCTCGGCGCGCGCCACTTCAAGAACCTGTTTCTGGTTAACCGGCAGGGCACGGACTTCTACCTCCTGCTCATCGACGCAAACAAGAAGTTCCGCACGGCGGAGGTATCCAAGCAGCTCGGCGTTTCCCGGCTGTCGTTCGCGAGCGACGCGCAGCTTATGGATAAGCTCGGACTTCTGCCCGGCAGCGTCACACCCATGGCGCTCGCGCGGCCGGGCGCGCGGGACGTCACGGTTGTCATCGACCGGGATGTGCTCGATATGGGGCTCGTATGCGTGCACCCCTGCGTGTCCACGGCTTCGCTGGCGCTCAGATGGGCGGACGTGTTCGCCTTTATCGAGGGCACAGGCTGCCGCGTCGCATATGTGGACGTGGAGGCGGTACCGGTTTGACAAGCCCCTCCCGCGCTTTTATAATGAGCGTAGCTTTCGATTTTTCCCCTTTTAAGGAGCGGTTTGTATGAAGCTAGGCGTAGTCGGCCTCCCCAACGTGGGCAAGTCCACCCTGTTCAACGCCATCACGCGCGCGGGCGCGGCGGCGGCGAATTATCCGTTCTGCACGATTGAGCCCAACGTGGGCACCGTCGCCGTGCCGGACGAGCGGCTCGACGTGCTCGCGGCCATGTATTCCCCCGAGAAGTACACGCCCACGGCCATCGAGTTCGTCGATATCGCGGGCCTCGTGAAGGACGCGCATAAAGGCGAGGGTCTCGGTAATAAGTTCCTTTCGCACATCCGCGAGGTGGACGCCATCGTCCACGTCGTGCGCTGCTTCGAGGACGATAACATCATCCATGTCGACGGCTCCGTCAAGCCCGAGCGGGATATGGAAACCATCGGCGTGGAACTGATCTTCGCGGACCTCGAGACCGTCGAGCGCCGCGCCGATCGCGCGAGGAAAGCGAGCAAGTCGGGCGACAAGCTGCTTGCCGCCGAGGCGGACTTTTATGATCAAATCAAGGCGTGGCTCGAATCCGGCAGGCCGGTGCGCACCATGCCCATGGACGAGAACCAGGCGGAGCTTGCGAAAAGTCTGTTCCTTCTGACGACAAAGCCCGTCATCTACGTCGCCAATATCTCGGAAGACGACATCGGCATGCGGGACAACAAGCATGTGCGCGCGGTCCGGGAAATCGCCGCGGACGAAGGGGCGGAGGTCGTTGTCGTCTCTGCCAAGGTCGAGGAGGAGATCGCCGAACTTTCCCGCGAGGAGAAGAAGGCGTTCATCGAGGAGCTCGGCATCGGCGAGAGCGGCCTCGACAAGCTCGTCAAGGCGTGCTACAGGCTGCTGGGCCTCATCAGCTTCCTGACGGCCGGGCCCAAGGAGGTGCGCGCGTGGACCATCGAGCGCGGCACGAAAGCGCCGCAGGCCGCTGGTAAAATCCACACGGATTTCGAGCGCGGCTTCATCCGTGCGGAAATCGTGCCCTTCGAAGCCCTCAAAGAACTCGGCTCCATGCAGCTGTGCAGGGAAGGGGGGCTTGTGCGCAGCGAGGGCAAGGATTACGTCATGCAGGACGGGGACGTCACGCTCTTCCGCTTCAACGTATGATGGAAACGCGCGTAGAGACCAACATCGAAGGATTTGCGATCCGGGAGGCTGCCGAAGCGGACGTTCCGCTGATCCTCAGCCTCATCAAGGGGCTCGCCGCCTACGAGAAACTGCCCGACGCCGTCACCGGCACGGAGGAGATATTGCGCCGCTCCCTGTTCGCGCGCCGCGCGGCGGAGGTCATCATCGGCGAATACGAGGGCAAACCCGCCGCCTTCGCGCTGTATTTCCATAATTTTTCCACCTTCCAGTGCCTGCCCGGCCTCTACCTCGAGGACCTCTTTGTTCTGGAGGAATACCGCGGGCGCGGCTTCGGTAGGGCGATGCTAAGAAGGCTCGCGCAGATCGCGAAGGACCGCGGCTGCGGCAGGTTCGAGTGGATCTGCCTCGACTGGAACGAGAACGCCCTTGCGGTCTACCGAAAGCTCGGCGCGGTGCCCATGGAGGGCTGGACGATCCAGCGCGTCGAGGGGGAAGCGCTCGAGGAACTGGCAAGGGACTTCTGAAATCCGCGCGCCCGCCCGAGGCGCGCTGTTTATCGGGGTATGAAATGGATCTTCGCCGGAACGTATTTCTTGGGAAGGACCCGTATGACTTCGCGCGCGTCGCGCCGTTTTTCACGGGCGCCGTGCGGGAAAATCTCATCCATCATCGGGCGAACTGCCCGCAGTACGCGCGGCTGCTCGCCTTATTGGGCTTCGACCCCGCCTCGCTGCGGGCGGAGGGCGACCTTGTCCGCATTCCGCCGCTGCCGACGCTCTTTCTCAAGCGGCATCCTCTCGGGAGCGTGCCCGAGGAAAAGCTGATTCTTCGCGCGACCTCCTCCGGCACGAGCGGAACGAGAAGCGCGCTCGCCTTCGACCGGGAGACCTACCGTTTCGGCGTCGGCGCGGTCGTCAGGCTCTTCGCGTATCTCGGCCTCATTTCGGCGGTTCCCGCGAACTATATCGTATTGAGTTACCCGCCCCGGGATGGCGTGGAGCTCGGCGCGGCGCAAACCGCGCGGGGCGCCACGCGCTTCGCCCCGGCGCTTTCGCGCGTCTACGCCCTGAAGAAGGACGGTTCCGGCGGCTACGCGCCGGATATCGAGGGCGTCGCCGCGGCGCTTGCCCGCTTTGCCAAGTCTCCGTTTCCCGTGCGCTTCACGGGCTTTCCCGCGTACCTGTACGCGCTCTGCAGCATGCTCGACGAGCGGAACATGACCGTGAAGCTTCCGCGCGGTTCGCTTGCATTGCTCGGCGGCGGCTTCAAAGGGATGGAGGGCGGGTCGGACGCGCTTTATCCGCTCGCGGAACGGACGCTCGGCCTGCCGCGGGAGCGTATCTTCGAGTTCTTCAGCGCGGCGGAGCACCCGCTTGCCTATTATAAATGCAAAAACGGGCATTTCCACATCCCCGCGTACAGCCGCGTCTATATCCGCGGCGCGGACGGGCTGTCGGTTCTGCCCGACGGGGAGGCGGGGCTTTTGAGCTTCGTGTCGCCCCTTGTGACGAGCATGCCGCTCGCCTGCGTCATGACAGACGACGTGGCCGTCCGTTCCCCCGGCGGCTGCGGCTGCGGCATCGAATCGCCGTACTTTACTCTCCTCGGGCGCGCGGGCGCTTCCGGCATCGTCACCTGCGCCGCGAAGGCGGCGGAGGCGCTTGCCGGGGAAGGAGGAACGCTGCGTGTTTGAAGAGCTCGCCCAATCCATCGACATCGCGCTCGCGAAGCCCGCGCCGCCCGTTGAAACCGTGATCGACGCGTGCGACAGGCTCGCTTCCCTGCTTTCGGAGGAAACCCACGTTCCGCTTTTGATGCGCCTCGGCATGAGCCGCGAAAAGGCCGCCTGGGAGGTCGCCCAGGCCAAGCGCATGATGGCGCGGCCGCATCTCGAGCAGCGCGTCCGCGCGGAGTTCGG
>DATMYG010000167.1:0-4219 GCA_035561055.1 Clostridia bacterium
CTTTTGTTAGATTTGTGAATAGTACTTGACAAATATTATTTTATAAATAATACTAAACATATAATACGAGACGGGAGGGATTTGTGATGAGCGATAAGAGCAATAAGGTCAACGAAACGCTTGCGTTCCCTTTGGGGGACGGGTTTGCGCAGGACCTCGAACGCGCGCTTGAGAACGGAAAAAGCTTCGCGATCGCGATGGTGGACGTCGACCGCTTTGACGCGGTTAACAAGACCTTTGGCGGCGACGAAGGAGACAGGGTGCTGATTGAAACCGGGCGGTATCTGAAAGATAACCTGCCGAAGAGCGCGGCGCTGTACCGCTACGGCGGGGACGAGTTCGGCATCCTCTTCGGCGGAGAAGAGGAGAAGGAGGACGTTTTCCTTCTTCTGGAGAGCATGCGCAGGAACTATGCCGTCAGGCTGCCGGATGGAACGGGCGTCACCTTCACCGTCGGCATCGCCTGCGCGCCGGACGACGCGGCGGCGGCGGGGGAGCTTATCCGCAAGGCGGAAGGGGCGATGTACCGGGGTAAGCTCGCGGGCTCCGACAGGGTCTGCTTTCCGCGCGAGGATAAAATGGTCACCAAAACCACGCATTACACCGCGGAGCAGCTCAAGCGCCTGACCAGGCTTTCCGGCCGCGAGGGGATCGGGGAGGCGGTGCTGCTGCGCGAGGCGCTCGACGCGCTGCTCAAGAAATATGACGTCTGAGCGGGCGTTTCGTCTCTCTCTGCGAGCCGGATGACGAATAAGCACTATTTTGGGTTGGTATCGTCGACTTTGCCCGAACACGTTGACTTCGCCATAAAAAGGAAATATCATTCCTTTTACAGGCCGCTTCAGGCGGCCGGGGTCGAAAGGGTAGCGTAAGGGCTCCGGGGAAAATTCCACTCCGGAGCCCTTGCGTATCTTTTAGTAGAGGAACAGCGGCGCAACCGTTTTTTGAAAGTCTATCGCATCCAGCGCGGAAGGACGCCGACCTCCCGCAGCGCCTTGTACACGTGGGGGTTGGGCAGCCCCATCACCGTGAAATAGCAGCCTTCCACGCGCTCCACGAGGAAGGAGCCGGGGCCCTGTATGCCGTAAGCGCCCGCCTTGTCGAGCGGCTCGCCCGTCGTAATGTACGCACGCAGCTCTGCGTCAGAAAGCCGGTTGAAAATCACCTTCGTCTCGTCGGAGAAGACGATCTCCCTTTCGCCCGCGAGCACCGCGACGCCCGTGTAAACGACGTGCGCGCGCCCCGCGAGCCTTTTGAGGATGCGAAAAGCGTCCTCCTCATCCCTTGGTTTGCCGATGATCTCCCCCTCGAGGCAGACGATCGTGTCGCAGCCGACGACGCACGCATCCGGGTTCTTCGCAAAGACCTCGCGCGCCTTAAGGAGAGCGAGTTTCTCGACATATTCGCCCGGCGCGCAGAGCGGGATGTCCTCGTCCGCCCCTGTCACGCAGGTAGTAAAATCATATCCCATCAGCTCGAGCAGTTCGCGCCTTCTGGCGGAGCCCGATGCGAGAATCAGCCTCATTTCGCCCTCCGAAAAAGTATTTACGGATAAGTATAACATAATTGTATAACAACGCAATAAAAAGGAAACACTTTCCACAAACACAAATGCAACACGGGGGTGCTTATGTCGTTCAATCCGTTTTATTTTCTCTCCCGCGCCGTGGCGATCGATTTGGGCACGGTCAACACGCTCATCGCCCTCAAGGGGCGCGGAATCGTGCTGCGCGAGCCCAGCGCGGTCGCCGTCACCGCGGACGAGTACCGCGAGGTCATCGCTTGCGGCGAGGAGGCCCTGCGCATGGCGGGCCGCACGCCCGGCGGCGTGAACATCGTGTGGCCTTTACGGGACGGCGTCATTGCAGACTACGGCCTCACCGCCGAAATGCTCAAGCGCTTTCTTGAAAAGGCCATCGGCCGGCGCAACGGCGCGCTGGGTACAAAGCTCGCCATGTGCTTGCCGCTGTGCGTCACCGATGTCGAGCGCCGCGCGCTCGAGGAAGCCGCCAAGGCCGTCGGCGCGCGGGATGTGCTGCTCATCGATGAGCCCGTCGCCGCGGCTATAGGCGCGGGCCTGCCGGTGTTCGAGCCGGTGGGCTCCATGGTCGCCGACATCGGCGGCGGCACGACGGACATTGCCGTCATTTCGTTGGGCGGCATCGCCTCATCGCTTTCGCTTCGTACGGGCGGCAGGCACATCGACGCGGCGATATCGGACTATGTCGCCAAGCAGTACAACCTTTCGCTGGGTGAGCGCACGGCGGAGGAGGTCAAACTGACCCTCGCCATGGCGCTGCCGGGCGGAATGGAGCGCATGCAGGTGCGCGGCAGGAGCCTGGAAAACGGTCTGCCTGCGCGCGTGGTGCTCAACTCCGGCGAGATCAGCCACGCGATCGCGCCCGTTGTGCGCAGGCTTACGGACGCGGTCAAGCGCGTTTTGTCCGAAACGCCGCCCGAACTCGCGGCGGACCTCATGGACAGCGGCTTGATCCTTACGGGCGGCGGCGCGCTGCTGCCGGGCCTCGACAGGCTGCTCGCCCACGAAACCGGCCTCGCCGTGCGCGCCGCCGAAGCGCCGCTCGATTGCGTGGCGCTCGGGGCGCTGCGGCTGCTCGGCGGACGCGAATCGCTCGACGGCGCGGAATACGCATGAGCCGGGATTAACAGAGTGTGACGTTTTGCGTCGACTGCTTGCGCCGGTTTCCGCTTACCATTATAATAAGCAGGAAATCCGGCGCTTTTAGTTTGCGCGCGAAAGGTCTTTTTAAGTGAAGAAGATCTTCAAAAACAAACCTTTGATGATCATGCTCGCGGCGATCCTGCTGCTGGGCGTGCTGGCGTTCGCGACCTCGGCGGACCGTTCGGTCACCTGGATCGAGAGCGCGGCGGGCAGCGTCGTGCAGCCCGTGCAGACGTTTGCGGCCAAGGCGTCCAATGAGATCATCTCCTTTTTCCAGCGCGTGTTCAAAACGACGGATGCCGATAAGGAACTTGAGCAGCTCAAGGTGCGTATGGCGCAGCTCGAGGCGGCCGAGGAGGAAAACGAGCGCCTCAAGGCCGAGAACGAAAGGCTCAAGGCGCTGTTGAATTACGTTGAAACGCTCGGTGATTATGAATACGTTACGGCCACGGTCATCGGCAACAGCCAGGGCGTCTGGTTTGAAACGTTCACCATCAACGCCGGGCGCAACAAGGGCATCAAAAAGGATATGGCCGTCATCAGCTCCTCCGGTCTCGTAGGGCGGGTGACGGATGTCGGCGCGACGTGGAGCAAGGTTACTTCCATCATCGATACCTCCAGCGAGGTCAGCGTCATGATCGAGCGCACGCGGGATGTGGGCATCGCGCACGGCCTGTTCAGCGTCTCGGGCGACAACAAGATCGAGCTTTATTATCTGCCCTCGGGCTACGACCTTGTGCCGGGCGACGTGATCGTTACCAGCGGCATGAGCGACGTGTTCCCCAAGGGCATCCTTGTGGGTACGGTCTCCGAGGTCGAAAGGCAGACGGCGGACAGCCCCTCCATCACGCGCAACGCCATCATCGTACCCGCGGTGGATTTCGGGCATCTCGAAGAGGTGATCGTGATTGTCGGCGCGACCGGCGGGGAGGGTTGATATGAGAAGGGTCTATCTCGCCGCCGCGGCTCTCGTTGCGCTCTATCTCGACTCCATATTATTCCCGCGGCTCAACATCAACGGCATCCGGCCGGACACGATGCTCTCGCTGGTGGCTGCGATGAGCCTGCTGCTCGGCAGCAGGAAGGGCGCGGTGTTCGGCCTCGTCTGCGGCCTTGTGGCGGATGTGCTGTATTCGCGCATGGTAGGCCTGAGCGCCATCGGCTACATGGTCTGCGGCGCGGCGGGCGGCTTCTTTTATCAGAAATACTATGCGGACAACCTCGTCTTCCCCGCGCTGATCGCCGCGGCGGGCGCGCTATTTAAGGAGCATGTCATGGCCTTGGTCGCGAAGCTTTCCGGGGCGGATTTTGCTTATTTTAGCGTGCTCGGCGCATACATACTGCCCTGCATGCTCATGAGCGTGGCACTGTGCATGCCCGTGCATGTGCTCATGAAGAAGCTCTACGCCGGGCAGATCCGCAACGAGAGGCGCGCCATGCGCGAACGCTCCGAGTCCGGAGGCGCCATGTGAGAAAGCCGGTCGTACGCTTCATCATACTGACCGCGCTGGCCGTGGCTCTCATGGGCGCGCTCGT
>DATMYG010000168.1:0-5269 GCA_035561055.1 Clostridia bacterium
TTCTCGATGTGTTTGAGCGCGATGGAATATGTGCGCGCGGCCTTCCGGACGGTTTCGCGGATGGGCCAGAGCCACGCGAGATCGAGATGGCCGTGGCCGATGGCGGTATACTCGAGCGGATCGTCGGAAGGTTTCGCAAGAAGCGGCGCCAAAATCGCCCGCGCGGCGGAAACGCCGTCCATTTTGAACGCCGCGAACGAAGCCTTGAGCGCATCCTCGAGCGTTTTTTTCAGCGCCTTGTCCCCGGTCGAGCCCACGAGCAGAAGCAGCGCGAGATAATCGTAATAATAGGCGTGCGCCTCCTCGTTAACCTCGGCGATCCACGCCCCGCGGAACATCCCCTGGCCGAACTCCATCGGGATGAAGCCGTTGAAGCCGCAATCCGCGAGGACCGTGAAACGCTCGCCCGCGCGAAACGGCAGCGCCGCCGCGCGGTACTTGCCGGAGCACTGCGGCATGTCCCCGTTCGTCCAGAGGAACGTGATGCCGTCGAACGGCGTACCGTCCTCGGTATAGAGAAGGCTCTCGCCGTTGTCGCGCACGAACAGATAAGGCTTATCCACATCCTCCGGCACGACGCCGGAAAAGCGGAACCATGCGCAGGCATACTCCCTGCCCCAGGGCTCCGTGGGGCGTACGGAAACGAAGTCATCATCCTTCAGTTCGGAAAACGGCACGGGCTCCCTGCTTTTAAATATGGAAACGTCAAGGCGGGAGCGCTTGCGGTACGCGGCCCCGCGGATATCCTCAAGGTGCGCGTAGAGCCCGGGATACTTGCGTCTGATGTGCGGCATGGTTTCGGCTCCCCCTTCTTTTATATTGTAATCTCGTCGCCGGCGGAGAGGTAGAAGATACGCCCGCCGAGTATGTTCTTCATCCGCTCATATACGGAATATCCGGTGCAATGGCAGGTGTAAAAGACGGCGTCCGACTCGAGCAGCTTTTCAGCGAGCGCATCGATCAATTCGTCCTCCTCCGGGCGGCGGGAAACCGGATCGTAAAGGTGGAAGCCGCCGATGCAAATGTCGATTTTGCCGCAATGCTCCTCGGCCTTCTTCAGGATGTTGGCCACCCCTCTGTGCGAGCAGCCGGAGAAAAGCACGTTTTTGCCTTTTTCGCGCACAACAAGATACTGCTCGTGGCGGAAATCGTCCTTCGTGAACCCTTTGCCGAAATTCGCGATGAGCACGCGGTTCCCCTGCGAGACGAACTGCCCCTCTACATCCGAGAAAAGGAGGAGTTCCGCATCGAGTTCCTTGGCGCCATCCGCGAACGCGATTTGAGGATGCTCCTCAAGCTTTGAGTCCAGGCCTATGAAACGATAACTGCCCCGCACAAGCGCTCCGGTGTCCGCAAAGGCGTTTTTCTGCACGTACACGGGGGCATGATCGTTCACCTTAAGAAACGTCTCTATACCTCCGCCGTGATCGACATGCCCGTGGGAAACGAAAGCCACGTCCACATCGGAGACATCGACGCCGAGTTTCCCGGCATTCGCCAAATACGCGTCGTCCGGGCCGAGGTCGAACAGAAGCTTGTGCAGGGCGGTTTCCGCATATAAAGAAAGTCCGTGCTTGCTCTGAAAATCTTCCCGTGAACTCGTGTTTTCAACCAATGTTACGACGCGCATGAAGGCCGATCCTCGATTTTCTTTTCATTCCAGGCACCTCGCTGCTTATGCGCCGAATGTTTTGCCCAATTCGTACGCCATGGCCGGGAAAGCCGTGCGCGCGATATCCTCCCGCTGCCAGCAGCCCGTGGCGAGCACCCTGCCCGCGTCCTTCCAGCCCAGATAATCGAGTATCGTTTTGTAATGGGCGACAAGCGCGTCGAGCACGGAAGCGTCCTCGTCCGCGCACGCACACAATAGCGCAGCGATCATCGGCTTTTTCATAAGCGCGCTGTTATTGGCGTAGAAGCGGTCTATGACGGTTTTCAGCTGCGTCGTCATGCCGAAATAATACAGCGGCGTGACGAAAACGACCGCGCCCGACGCGAGCAGCGCGGGGTTGAGTTGATCCATGCCGTCCCGATGCACGCAGCAGCGGTTCCCTTGCCTGCATGCGTCGCACCCAAGACAGGGGGAAAGCTTTTCGTGCGCCGCGTCGAAACGGAACACCTCGTGCCCCGCCTCCTTCGCGCCGCGCATGAATTCATCCGCAAGAAGGGCGGTCGTTCCCTTTTTGCGCGGGCTGCCCGTGATGAGCGTTATGTTCATGATCTCCTCCGATGCAGGTATGAAATGGATGACATTGCCGCCATTATACCATAGGAATATATGGAAAAACAAACCGGCGCTTCACAAATGGAAAGCCCGCGGGACTGCCTTCCCGCGGACTTTGTGGAGGTATAGGATATTCAAATCATTCGCCGTAAGTGTCGAGAATCCACGCGCGCCATTGGCCATTGATTTTCCTGTACGCGCCGCCGTACGCGCCCTCGAAATCCGTCTGCCCGGAGCAGTACGACACGACCTTGTCGAAGCCATATTCGTCCGCAAGCCACGCCGTAAAGGAGGCCGCCATCATGACGCTCATGTCGTCCCCTTCGGCGTCCATCCTGTTGAAGTAGTTCAATTCGTTAAGCGGTACGGAGGCGTAGGCTGTGCCCCAGTTCATGCTGCGCGCCAGGCATGCGTACGCTATGGAATCGATGTAGGCGCGCATATCCTCCTCGTTCTCAACCTGCGTTTTGCCACTGCATGAAATGTAAACTCTGCCATACAGTTCCTGTGAGGCAATTTCCTCTCCTTGCATAATCAACAGTCCTTCGCTATACGGATTCAGCATGCCGTCAATGTACCACGCAAGACCGTAGTGCTGCCAGTGGAGCTTATTTGGATTCAGCAGGGAAAAGATGTATAGCTCGTTTGCACGCCAGTAGTATTGGTTCGTATAGATTCTTGTTTCTTTTTGCGTCGTTTCATAATGCATATAGGTGTTGTCTGCTACGACTAAAATAGGGAGTTCAGTAGCCGCCACGTCATAACAGCCGGATGCGTTCGCTTCGAGATAATCCAGAATATAAGTTCGACTATTCATGAACCTCGCGAGGAAATCCCCAAACCATTTGACATTTATCTGCGAATCCCCGTTCAGATCGTCGTTAACGATAGATAGGGTAATGTCGTCCGGTATCTCGGCATCGGGATATGGGAACACATCCGGGCTTATAGTCGAAATCCCTGCTAGCTTCTGTTGAATGAATATAATCTTGCCTTTGATCGAGTCATAGTCGATCTGCAGCCCTTCGCCGTTTTGTACGGGTGTAGCCTGAGCGGCCGCCTGCGTGGTCTGCGCATCCTCGTTCCCTTTCTTTGGGTTCGAAATCAGGCACACGCACGCGATTGCCACGCCGACAACGGCGATTATGACGACCCAGAACGCGGGCTTTTTATAGTTGAGCACATTCCTGATGCGCCCCGGAGTGCTGTTTTCGTTGAAAGCAAGCGGACTCCCCGCGAGGATGGGCCGCTTCGCGCGAAGGCGCAGCAGCACCTCGCCGTAATCCGCCGTTTCCTCGCGCGTAAAATTCCTGATGACGCGCTCGTCGCAGCTCATCTCGAGGTCGAGGTTCATCAGCCGGAAGGCAAGCCAGACGACGGGGTTGAACCAGTGTACGGCCAGCGCGAGCAGCGCGAGAGGCTTAACGATGTAGTCCCCGCGGCGGATGTGCACCCGTTCGTGCAGCAGCACATACCGTTTTTGCGCCTCGCCGAGGCCTATGGGAAGATAGATGCGCGGGCGGAATATGCCGAAGACGAAAGGCGTTTCGATCGCGTCCGTTTCATACACGTTTCCCTCGACCAACGTCGCGTCGGCGAGCTTACGGCCAAGCTTGCAGTAAGACACGGCGCTGTAGACGAGCATCGCCGCGATTCCGGCGAGCCAGACGCAGATGCCAACCGTCAAAAGAATCCCCGCCGGACTCGCGGCTGTGCCGGACGCTGCCTGCGGCAGCGTGGAACCGGTTGCACCGCTCAGAGACGGCCCCGCGGGCCCGGGCAGCGGCAGCGCGGAGGAGACAATATCCGCCGGAATGAAGTCGAGGGACCCGGTGTTGGCTGCGGACGTCCCGAACCGGTCGAACAGGGAGAGCACGCTTTCGAAGCTGACCGGACAAACCAGGCGGAAAAATACGACCGACCAAAGCGCGTAGGAAATCCACTTGGGCGCCCTTCGAAGCGGCAGGCGCAGCGCCATCACGGCGAGCGCAACGAGCCCCGCCGCAACGCTCATGTTGAGGATTTTAAGGAACAGCGCTTCCATCATCCCTTCCTCCTGTACGTGGCGATGAGCGCCTCAATCTGAGCCGCGTCCTCGTCACTGATGGCGCCACCCGCGAGAAACGCCGCGAGGAACGCCGGAAGGGAGCCCTTGAAATTGCGCTCCAGCACCTGCCTGCCTTCGGCGCACCCCGCCTCCTCCCGGTCTACGAGGGCGGTCACAACGGTATCCACGCTCCTGAGAATCCCCTTTTCGCACAGACGCTTGATGACCGTGTAGGTCGTCGTCCTCTTCCAGCCGAGTTTCATCTCCGCCAGCCTGCACAACTCCGGCGAGGCGATGGGCTGCGCGTCCCACACGAGATCCAATAGACGCGCGTCCGCGTTGGTGAGAGAGAATTCACGCTCCATAACGCACCTCCAGTCTAATACTTTCGACTAATCATAGTCTATAACATTAGACTGGAGGTGTCAATACGGAAATTCAGTTCTTACCTGCGAAAATCCGGCGTTTACGCTTCCTGCGGCGCGTCGCCGTCCGGCTCCCGCCTCGGTTCTGGTTCCCCGGGCCGGGCATGCTTCTTCCAAACATACAGCGCGATGAGCACGCAGAACGCCGTCATAGCATAGATCGCGGCTTCGATGATCCAGACGTTTGCCACAAACTTGCTGAGGACCACCGTCCCAAAATCGACCAGCGCGTGCAGCAGCAGCGCGAGCGGGAAGAGCCAGAACGCTTTTTGTTCCTTTGCGGCAAACCACACGAGCACGGAGAATGAGAGATGCAGCGCCACCGCCGCGATGCGCTCGACAATGCCAACGAGGAAGGTTGCGCTGGGTGTGTATGCAAGCTCGCTGAACGCGGCTTCCATCTGCGCGAGCGCAGCGCCGTCCGTGACGCCCGCGGTCAGCGCGTCCGTCATGCCGGCGTTGAGCATCGCCGCGGTCGCAAGGTTAGAAATCATGCCGAGGCCGAGTATAAAGAGCACCTCGAAGCCGCCGTGCCCCGCGCCGTACATCAGCGCGTTCGCGTCGCGGCCAAGT
>DATMYG010000169.1:0-11991 GCA_035561055.1 Clostridia bacterium
ACAATATATGGATAAGACAGTTTCGACAAACGGAGGTTTTCTATGGAGTCTGGCGGCAGAAGCAAAAAAAGCAGGGAAGAAAAGCTCAGACGGACGCGCCTGATCGTCACGGTCGTGATCGTCGCCGCGCTTGCGATTTACTATCTGGTCGATCCCGTGGGCTTTCGCGCCGCGATGACGGGCCTCTTTGGCGAAGAACCGACCGCCTCCGCCTCTCCGGCGGGCGCGCTGCCGTCCGTGACGGATGCGGCGCATCCCGGGGATGCCCTCGAGGTGTACTTCCTCGACGTGGGTCAGGGAGATTGCATCTTCCTGCGCTCTCCAGGCGGAAAGACCATGCTCGTCGACGCGGGAGAGAGCCAGTATTTCGACGTGATCGACGCCTTTTTGAAGTCCCGGAATGTGACGAAGCTTGACGCGGTCGTGGAGACGCATCCGCACAGCGATCATATGGGCGCGATGGTAGAGGTGATTGAGCATTACGAAATCGGCGTGTTTTACGCCTCCCCCGCGACGAACAACACCGTCGCGTTCGAAAAGATGCTCGACGCGCTCGAGAAGAAGAATGTGGAAACCGTCGCCCTCTACGCGGACGAAACGCCTACCCTCGACTGGGACGAGGATGTGACCGTGCGCGTGCTCTCGCCCTTTACCGGGGAGAGCTTGGAGAAGAATCTGAACGACGCCAGCATCGTGCTCAACATCGCTTACAAAAATACCTCCGTGCTTCTCACCGGGGACGCGGAGACGAGCGCGGAGGAAGTTATGCTGGAAAGATTCCCCGCGGAATATTTCAAGGCAACCGTCCTGAAACTCGGCCACCACGGATCGAGTTCCTCAACGGGCGCGGATTTTTTCGCCGCCGTATCGCCCGAGGCGGTGGCCATCTCACTGGGCAAGGATAACGACTATGGCCACCCGCATAAGGAAATCCTCGAAATGCTCAAACAGTGGGGCGGACCGGTCTACCGTACCGATCTCAATGGGACGATTCATTTTACACTCGACGGCGAAGGCTATACCGTGGACACAAAGAAGTGAGGCGGAACTCCGCTCAGTTTTCTTCGCACAGCCTGTCCATAAGCGCGCGGACCTCCGCTTCCGGAAGCTTCGCCACCGCGCGGTCGTAGGTCAAAAAGCCGTTGAGCTCGTCCTCCACATCGGAAAGCTGCGTGTAGATCGCGGCGGCGAGGCCCCTTCCCTTCGCGGGGATGATCTCGTTTTCGTAGAGCGCCCGGAAGGCGGCAAGCAGCGCTCCGGCGCTCTGAAATCGCCTGTAGCCGAAGTCCTTTTCGTTAAAGCAGTGCCCGCTCACGCGGCAGTTGTACCCGCCGAATTCGCTCAAAAGCACCACGCGGCCGAGCCTGTCCTTTTCATGGCGATAAGGCCGGAAGTAGATGTGCAGGCTTTGGATCTCGCCGACGCCCTGGTCGTGCCAGCCGCTCGCGTGATCGATGGTGCGCGTGGCGTCTATGGCGAGGATCTCCCCGTACGCCCTCTTCGCGTCGAACTGCCCCCAGCCCTCGTTGAAGGGCACCCATACGGCGATCGAGGGGCAGTTGACGAGTTGATGGATCATTTCTCTGAGTTCGACGGAATACTGCGCCCTGCCCGCGGCGTCCTCACGCGCGAAGCGCCGGTAGCTGCGCTCCTCATCGCCGAGGAAGGAGCCGACCAGCGCCGGCAGGCTCACGACGGTGCTTCTGTACCTGCCGCCTCCGTTGGGCATATCCTGCCAGACGAGCATGCCGAGCCTGTCGCAGTGGTAATACCACCGCATGGGCTCTATTTTGATGTGCTTTCGAAGGGTGTTGAAGCCCAGCCGCTTCATCGTGAGGATGTCCGCCACCATCGCCTCGTCCGAGGGGGCGGTGTAGAGCCCATCCGGCCAGTAGCCCTGATCGAGCACGCCGTTGTGGAAATACGGGCGGTTGTTGAGAAAAAGCCGGGGAATGTCCTCCCCGTCCTTCTCTACGGAGAACTTGCGCATCGCGAAATAGCTCTGGACGGTATCCTCGCCCAAGTCGACCTCGAATTCGTAGAGCTTTGGATTTTCCGGGCTCCACGGCGTGAAGCTTTTAAGCGCGAGCCGCACGGGCGCGCCCGCCGTGCCAGCGACCCGCTTTTCTTCGAAACGGACGGTATAGGGCAGCGCTTCGCCCCCCGCGGCGAACGCGGTAATCTCGACCGCGCTCTCGTCGAAAAGGGGAACGATCCTGAGACGCTCGACATACGCCTCAGGTATGGGCTCCGCCCAGACGGTCTGCCAGATGCCGCTCTGGGGCGTGTACCAGATGCCGCCCCGCGCGGTCTTCTGCTTGCCGCGTGCGTGGTGTGACGCGTCGGTAACGTCCGTCACCTTCACCGTAAGGACGTTGTCCTCCCGAATTAGTTCCGTCATGTCGAACGAGAAGGCCGCGTACCCGCCCGTATGGGAGCCCAGCTTATGCCCGTTGAGGAACACTTCCGCCGTCTGGTCGACCGCGCCGAAGTGGAGAAGCGTCCGTCCACTTGGCCAGTCCGACGGCCGCGCGAACGTCCGCCTGTACCAGAGCGTTTCACAGGGGCTTAGCTGCCGCATCACGCCGGAGAGCTCGCACTCGGGCGAGAAAGGAACCAGTATCGTCCCATCGTACGCCTCGGGCTCGTCGCCCGCTTTCGTGATCGCATACTCCCAAGCGCCGTTGAGAATAAGATAACGCGCGCGCTTCATCTGCGGGCGCGGATATTCCGGGAGAATGTTGTTTACGTCGAGCGTTTCACCCCAGCTCGTTTTCATGAAGCCCTCCTTTAGCCGACAAAGCCGCCGTCCACGCCCAACGTTTGCCCCGTCACGAAAGCCGCGGCGGGGGAGGCGAGAAAGAGAATCGCCGAGGCGACCTCATCCGGCGTGCCGACGCGGCACAGCGGAGTTTTCTCGGCAAGCGTGGCGCGCTCCTCGGCTGTGAGGCGCGCGTTCATCTCCGTGTCGATCACGCCGGGGGCGACGCAGTTCACGCGCACGCCGGAAGGCCCGGCCTCGCGTGCAAGCGCCTTCGTGAGGCCGATGAGAGCGGATTTAGAAGCGGAATACGCGACCTCACACGAGCCGCCGTATACGCCCCAGACGGAAGAGACATTGACGATTGCACCCGCACCGCGGCCGATCATGCCCGGAAGGACGCAGCGGCAGGCGTTGTAGCAGCCCTCTACGTTCACCTCAAACACGCGCTTCCATTCCTCCGGCGCGGTGTCTTGGAGCATGGCGTCTAGCGCGACGCCCGCGTTGTTCACAAGCGCCGTTATCGGGCCGAGCGCGCGTTCAACTTCCTCCGTCATGTGCCGCACCGTCTCGAAAGCGGCTACGTCTCCGCGGACCAGAATCGCTTCGGCGCCCATGTCGCAAAGCTCTTTGAGCAGCGCGCGCGCCTCGGCTTCCGATTGACGGTAGCCGGCGCCCACGCGCCAGCCCTCCCGCGCGAAAGCGAGCGCTGCGGCGCGGCCGATGCCGCGCGACGCGCCCGTGATGAAAACCGTACCCGGCATGATGCCCTCCAAAAAGCGAATGAATCTGGCATCACGATACCACAAACCGGGCGAAAACGCCAGATTCATCGCGCCGCACGGCCGATGCTGTGGAAAAGTTATGCCCGTCGGGCAAACCCGGACCGCCGAAAACCCGGGGGTGCCAGGGCGTATCCCTTGGCAGTCCCCGGGAGGGGAGAGGGAACGGTTTATAACGCCGGTTATTGAATGGGGCCCGACGCCTCAGTGGGCTTGCTCTTCGCCGGAGCTTTCGCCTTTTTGAGCACGAACATCATCACGACGCCCAGACATGCGCAACCGGCGGCGATGAAGAACGCCGGCGACATGAGCGAGATATCCTCGGCGGCGACATTTTTGTAATATCCCGCGATGTACGAGGAGGCGACCGCGCCCGCGCCGAAGCCCACAAGCACCATGCCGTAGTTGGTTGCCATGTGCTTCGCGCCGAACAGATCCGCAGTCAGGGAGGGGAAATTGCTCAGGAATCCGCCGTAGAAGAAGCCGATTAGGCCGATAATTACATAGATGAGAGTGCCGTTTGCGCTGTTGACCAGCACGGAGAGGAGGGCGGAGCCGATCAGCAGGATGACGATGGTCCTTTGCCTGCCCAGCTTATCCGAAACGACCCCCCAGAAAAGCCGCCCGAGAGAATTGCACATGGATATGACGAGCACGCCGACGGTCGCGGTTTCCGCGAGCCCCTTGGCCACGGCGATGGGCTTTGCAAAGCCGATCATCATAAGGCCGCCCATGCATGCGAGCATCATGGTAAGCGTGATGATATAGAACCGCGGATCCTTGAGCACCTGGCCGGGGGATAGGCTCGCGTCTTCCGCAGCGGAGGCCGCCTTGGCGCTTTGCTGCGGAGGATTTTTCAGGAACAGCGCTCCCAGCGTGCACACCGCGAGGAAGATGAAGCTCAGCACGAGGAAGGTTTTCGGCTCCCCGACCTGCGCGCCGCCGAAACGGGCGATCAGCCGTTCGACGATGGGGGTGAACAACACGCCGCCGAAGCCCAGCGCCGAGACGATTAGGCCCGTGACGAAGCCCTTTTTCTCGGGATACCATTTCTGCGCGCAGGCGATCGTCGTAGAGTAGGTGAAGCCCATGCCGGTGCCGCCCATCACGCCGTAGCCCAGCCACAGAAGCCAGGGGGCGGAGGGGGTGACGAAGGAGGCAAGCAGGAATCCCGCGCTGATAATGGCGCCGCCGATGATGACGACTGCCCGCGTGGATATTTTTGCCGCCAGCTTGCCGCCGATGACGCTGCCGACCGTGAGCGTGGACAGGAGTAGGGAGAACGCGAGGCTCGCCGCCGCGTTATCGCCGCCGAAGATACTCTTGGCGATACCCGTCTGGAACACGCTCCAAATGTAGGCGATGCCCAGGCACAGTTGGATCGCGATGGACGCCGCTATGGGTCCGATTCTTTGGGACGCTTTCATGAAAACCTCCTGAAACATATTAAAAAGCCCCTACTCTTGCAGTAAGGGCTTTTTGTCCTGATGGGACTTATTTCGCCTGCACGCTTCTTACCACAAAACCCGTATAAGCCGTATCGTGAGCAGAATAAACTCCGCTACGATAAAGCTGATAAGGGAAATGAAGCTTACGGGCCGCGCAATCGCCAGAGGCATCCGGAATACTCCTGTGAAGTTATAAATTAGCGGTATTATGCCATACGGAGGCTTATCCTGTCAATATGGATACGGAACGGAAACGCCGCAAATTTTCACCGTGACGCGGGGATGCGAAAAGCCACCCGAATTCACATCCGGGCGGCGGTATGGCGTGCATGGAAGCGGGGGCGCTCAGCGCGTGTTGATGCTGTACATGGACTTGATCTTCCTGCGGGTCAAGGCGCGCATCAGGGCGATCTTGCTGCGCGCCATGGAGTGGGCGTCCTCCTCGCGGCGGACGAGCCGCTCCTCGGCGCGGCGCTCAGCCTCGATGGCGCGCTTCTCGTCGATCTCCTCGGGCCATTCGCAGGCCTGGGCGAGGATGTACACGCCGTCGGCGCGCACCTCGATGAAGCCTTCCGAGTGGAAGGCGGTTTTGACGCTTCTCTCGTCCGGCTTGATGACGAGCGCGCCTACGTCGAGCGCGGACACCATGGGTATGTGGTCGGCCAGCACGCCGATCGAGCCCGCGATGGTATTTACGCCAACATAGATCGCGTCGCCCACATAGAACTCGCGTTCCGGGGTCAATACCATAAGGCGGAAGGGCTTAGCCATGCTTCTGCATCTCCCTGTGTTTGGCGCGGACTTCCTCGAGGTTGCCGGTCAAAAGGAACAGCGATTCGGGGATGTCGTCCGCCTTGCCGTCCACGATCTCCTCGAAGCTCGCCACTGTTTCCTCCAGCGGTACGGAAATGCCGGGCACGCCGCTGAACACCTCGGCCACATGCATGGGCTGTGAGAGGAAGTTCTGAATTTTGCGGGCGCGGTATACCGTCGCACGGTCCTCGTCGGAGAGTTCGTCCATGCCGAGTATTGCGATGATGTCCTGCAACTCGTGATAGCGCTGAAGCGTTTCCTGCACGCGACGCGCGACCTTATAATGGCGCTCGCCCACGATGGCGGGTTCGAGGATGCGCGAGGTGGAGCCGAGCGGATCGACCGCCGGATAAATGCCGATCTCCGCGATCGCACGGGAAAGCACCGTTGTCGCGTCCAGATGCGAGAAGATCGTCGCGGGCGCGGGGTCTGTCAGATCGTCCGCGGGAACGTATACGGCCTGCACGGAGGTGATGGAGCCGCGCGCCGTGCTCGCGATGCGCTCCTGCATCTCACCCAGCTCGTTGGCGAGCGTGGGCTGGTAGCCGACAGCCGAAGGCATGCGGCCTAAAAGCGCCGACACCTCGTTGCCCGCCTGCACGAAGCGGAAGATGTTGTCGACGAAGAGCAGCACGTCCTGGCGCATCTCGTCGCGCATGTATTCGGCCATAGTTAAGCCCGCGAGCGCCACGCGCATGCGCGATCCCGGAGGTTCGTTCATCTGGCCGAAGGCCAGGGACGTGCGGGCGATGACGCCGCTCTCGCGCATGTCGTTGATGAGGTCCGTGCCCTCGCGGCTGCGCTCCCCGACGCCGGCGAACACGGAGTAGCCGCCGCGGTTTCTCGCGATGTTGTGAATAAGCTCCAGGATCAGCACGGTCTTTCCCACGCCCGCGCCACCGAACAGGCCGATCTTGCCGCCTACAGGATAGGGAGCGAGCAGGTCGATGACCTTGATGCCCGTCTCGAACAGCGTGGTGGAGGGACGCTGCAGCATGAAGGAGGGGGGTGCCTGATGGATGTCCCTCTGCGGCGCGTCGATCGGGCCTAGCCCGTCTATGGGGCGGCCGAGGCAGTCTATGACGCGGCCGAGCACGTTTTCGCCTACCGGTACGCGGATGCCGCCGCCGGTATTGACGACGCCCACGCCGCAGGAAAGCCCCTCGGTCGGTTCGAGCGCGATGGCGCGCACGACGCCGGGCGCGTGGTGCTGCGCCACCTCGATGTGCACGATGGGCGGATTTTCGGTTACAAGCAGGGTTTTCAAGGCGGGCTCGGCGCCTTCCTCGAAGCGCACGTCCACCACGGGCCCCGTGATGCGCACGATCGTGCCGCGCATGTTCTTTTCCGTCATGCCTGGTTGTCCTCCGGTCTGGTTGCGTTTTCTCTCGTCTGGGCGGCGTTTGCCGCGTTGGCCGCGCCGATGATGTCGGCAAGCTCGTTGGTGATGGAGAGCTGGCGCACCGAATGGTACTGCAGCGTCAGCTTTTCGATCATTTCGTCCGCGCTGCGCGTGGCGTTTTCCATGGCGGTCATGCGCGAGCAGTTCTCGCTCGCGTAGGAATGCACCATCGCACCGTAGATGAAGCCGATAATGAGCTGAGGGATCATGGCGTCGAGCACCTGCGCGGGGGAGGGCTCGTAGAGGATTTCGCCCGCGCTCTGCCGCTGCGTGCAGTCCTCCGGGTTTTGAAAATCGCCAAGCTCTACGGGCAGCAGCTTTTGATCCCGCGCTTCGCGCGCGAGCGTATTGATAAAGCGCGTGTAGACGATGTGCAACTCGTCGATTTCACCCGCGTCGTACATGCCTGTGAGGATGTCGGCGAGCCTTCGTACTTCTTCGATCCGCGGGCGCTCGGCAAGCCGCTCGAAGCGCGCGTCGGGCGCGCTTCCCCGCCGCTGAAAATGGAAGGTCGCGACGCTGCCCACGGTAAAGAGCTTGACGATCTCCCTCCCCGCCATGCCGCGCTCCGCGAGGGCGAGCGCGTCGTGGTTGTAGGAGCCGGAAAGCCCTTTGTCGCCCGCGACGGCGATGTAGGCAACCTTATGGCCCTCGCGGTGGTTGATGTACGGGTGCGCAGTTTCGCCGGTATGCGCGCGGATATCCGTAATCACTTCCAGCGCGCGCTGGAAGTATGCGTAATTCCTGTGGATGCCGTTAAGGGCGCGGCGCATGCGCGCGGCCGACACCAGCCGCATGGCGTTGGTGATCTGGCGCGTCTGCTTCACACTTTTGATGTGGAAGCGGATATCGCTCATGCTGGGCATGCGTGTCTCCTTTCCGCCCGCGCGTACGGGGCCGCTTAAGCCTGGTTCTGGCCGAGCTTGTACGACTCGATCAGGGAGATCATCTTAGACGTTTGCGCCTCGTCGAGATCGCCGGTTTCCTCGATAGAACGCAGCAGCGCGGCGCCGTGCCTGCGCGCGTGCTGCAGCAGCCCCGCGTTGAAGGCGCGCACGCCTGCGATGGGCGCATCCTTGAGGGAGCCGTTCATTACGGCATAGAGCAAAAGCACCTGCTCGCTCATCTGGAGCGGCATATGCTGGCTTTGCTTGAGCGTTTCCGAAAGGCGCTCGCCGCTGTCGAGTATGCCCCTCGTGACGGAGTCGACATCCGAGCCGAACTGCGCGAACACCTGCAGTTCGCGGAACTGGGCGAGCGTGAGGCGCAGATTCTTCGCGACCTTTCGCATGGCCTTCTTCTGCGCGGCGCTGCCGACGCGGGAAACCGAAAGCCCTACGTTCACGGCGGGCCGCATGCCCGCGTGGAACAGCTCCGGCTCAAGGTAAATTTGCCCGTCGGTAATCGAAATGACGTTCGTGGGGATGTACGCGGAAATGTCGCTCGCCATTGTTTCCACGATGGGCAGCGCCGTGAGCGAGCCGCCGCCGAGCTCGGCCTTGAGGTGGCCCGCGCGCTCGAGAAGGCGACTGTGCAGGTAGAACACATCACCGGGGTACGCCTCGCGTCCCGGCGGGCGGTGCAGCAGCAGCGACATCGCGCGGTAGGCGACCGCGTGCTTTGAAAGATCGTCGTAGACGATAAGCGCATCCTTGCCGTCGTACATGAACTGCTCGGCGATGGTGCAGCCAGCGTAAGGCGCGAGGTATTGCATGGCGGCGCAGTCGCTTGCGGTCGCGACGACGATGACCGTATAGTCCATAGCGCCCGCGGCCTGAAGCGTTTCGTAAATCTGGGCGACCGTCGAAACCTTCTGCCCGATGGCGACGTACACGCAGGCGACGTCCTTGCCGCGCTGGTTGATGATGGTGTCTATGGCGATGGTGGATTTGCCCGTTTGCCTGTCCCCGATGATCAGCTCGCGTTGGCCGCGGCCGATGGGGATGATGCTGTCCACCGCGATCAGGCCCGTCATCAGCGGCTGGTTCACGCCCTGCCGGTCGATGATGCGCGGCGCGGGGGATTCCACGGGACGGTAGCGCTTTGCGTTGAGCGGTTTGTCGTCGAGGGGCATCCCGATGGGGTCGACAACGCGCCCGAGAAGCTCCTCGCCCACCGGCACCTCCACAACCCTGCCGGTGCCGCGCACGCGCTCGCCCGCGCACACCTCGTCCACGCTGTTGAGCAGAACCGCGCCCACGCCGGAAAGCTCAAGGTTCATGGTCATGCCGTACACGTCGTTGTCGAACGCAATCAGCTCGCCGTAGCGCGTGTGCGACAGGCCTTCGATGTTCACGACGCCGTCGCCGGCCGAGAGCACCGTGCCGTACTCGTAGACGACGGGCTTGCTTTCATACGCCTCGAGCCGCCGCCTGAGCGTCACGCCGATCTCCTTTGCGGCTACATTCATTGATCCTCACCCCTATATTTGCTCATGCCGCGAATCGCGCGGCGTTTAGTCCTTTGCGACCAGAAAACGCCGCACGTCCTTCATGCGGGAGGAGACGCTCGCGTCGTACGCTTTGCCGTCCACCAGCGCGAGAAACCCGCCGATGAGGCTTTCGTCCCGCGTCACCTCGAAGGCGACCTCCGCGCCAAGCAGGCGGGAGAAACGCGCCTGCACGATGGCGAGTTGCTCCTCGCCGAAAGGACCGGCCACGTACAGTTCACCCTTGAGCGCCATACTCAGCCCACCTTCTCGAAGAAGCCGTCGATCATTTTCTGGTTGTCCGCGGCGCTGATCTCGCGTGCGAGGATGCGCCCGGCAAGTTCCACCGCGAGAGACGCGGTCTGGTTCTTCAATTCGCCCAGCATTTCGCCGCGCTCGGCCTCGGCCTGCGCCTTCGCGTCCGCGAGGGCGCGCTGCGCGTCCTGTCTGGCCTTCTGGCGGATTTCCTCCGCGTCGCGCTCGGCCGCCCTGAGCCTTTCCTCCGCGAGGCTTTCCGCTTCGCGCTTGGCGTCGGACAGGGACGACTCGTACTGTGCCTTGAGCGCGTCCGCCTCTGTGCGGCCGGAATCGAGCTCGGCGCGTTCGCGCGCGAACTTCTCCTCCCGCTTGGCCATGAACTCGCTCACAGGCTTGTACAGGAAGGCGCGCAACATCAGGAACAGCAAGACGATGTTCAGTATGTGTATGATAAAATCGATCAGGTGAAATTCCATGCTTGTTCCCCCATGCCCCCGGGCTTATTTGCCCATGGTGAAGATCATGACGAGCGCCGTCACGAAGCCGTAAATCGCCGTGGATTCCGTCAGCGCGAGGCCGAGAATCAAAAGGGAGTTGATTTTCCCGCTCGCCTCCGGCTGCCGCGCCACCGCTTCCACCGCCTTTGAAGTCGCAATGCCCATGGCCAGGCCTGCGCCCACGCCTGTGAAAACCGAGAGTGCGGCGGCCAATGCGATCATGCCGATATCCGTCATTGTAGAAGTCCTCCTATGCTTTCGTTAATTGTTTATTCCGCGGCTTCGCCGATAAACGTCAGGGACAGGTTGATGAAGATGAAAAACTGGATCAGCGGGTGGAAGGCGTTGAAATACAGCCCCACCACCGCCGGGATGCCCACCGAGAACGAGCCCAGCGCCATATATACCAGGTCCACCACGATCAGGCCGCCCAGCATGTTGCCGAAGAGCCGGCATGCCAGAGAGACCGGGATCGCGATTTCCGAGAGCAGCTTGAAGGGCGTTACCATCGCGTTGGGCTGCGTGAAGCTGCGAAGATACCTGCCCACGCCCTTTTTGCGGATGCCCGTATAGTTGATAAGGATGAACGTCACGATCGCGTACGAGAGCGTCATCGAGAGGTCCGTCGTCGGGGGACGTATGCCCAGCAGTTCCACGAACGCGGAGCCGACGAACAGCGCCGCAAGCGCGAAGAAGTAGGCCGAGAGCGCCTCGTTCCGATGGCCGCCGAACTTGCTTTTTGTAAAGTCCGACACCATGCCCACCGCCGTTTCGAGCACGAGCTGCAAACCGCGCGGCTTCTCCTGAAACTTGGAAATGAAGAAGACGCGCACGGTCAGCGCGGAGACGGACAGCGCCGCGATCACGATCCACGCTACGATCACCGACGTGCTGGTGGATATGCCAAACAGGTCGACGCGCGCGGGGCTGATGGTAATCTCGAGCTCCTTGGGCCCGGTTTTGAACAGTCCCAGCACAAGGCCCGAGAATACCCACAGGCCGAGCGCGCCGAGAAGCGCCAAAAGCCGGCGTTTCTTCTTTGCCGGGGCATATCCAGCGTCCCCCGTCGCAGGCAGGGCGACGCGTCCCCGCACGAGGAACGCCCCCGCGCCGATCAGGAGCGATACTAAAATAACCGCCAGTTTACCAATGCTGGGTAGTTGCATCAGGACTTATGATCTCCTTTCCCGGACCGCTGGTTCCTCCAGTTGATATAGAACGCCCCGAAAATCAGCGACGCGGACACGCCTACGCCGCACCAGAGCAGATCCTTGCGCACGAAAAGGATGACCGGCACGAACGCGCATGCGAGCAGCGTGAGCTTGAGGAACACATACCCTAATATTTTGCCCGGTTCTCCCTTTTGCAGCGCGCGCGCAAGTAGATTCAATAAAAACAATTCTCCCGCGCCGCAAACCAAGCCTATGGCCAAGCCGATCATTCGCGTTACCTCCGCAAGTTCCAGCGCCGCGCGCTGCTTAGAGGCCCGATGCGAGCCCTCCGTATGTGTGCCGGTTAACGGGGTTTCGATGGTTTTCGCGCTCTTTTGAAACCAAACATCGGTATCATACCGCGCCTATTTTCAGATGTAAAGCCCAAAGT
>DATMYG010000170.1:0-2499 GCA_035561055.1 Clostridia bacterium
GCTTGCCCTGGAAACGCCTTTCGAGGCGCACGACTACGCGCGGGACTACGTCAACAACGGCATCCCCGGCGGCCCCGCCTTCGACGAGATGATGGATAAATACATGTTCCGCTGCGCGGACGCGAACCTCTACTTCTGCGAACGCCGGAAGCTCCCCTACGTCAAGGGTGCGGCGATCTACGAAGGCGAGGGAAAAACCTACCTCGTGATTCCCGAATATTTCAGGAGCTCTGAAACGAAAGGTTATATGGCAGAGTGTGCGGGTTTTACAAACGTGGAACTCGCGATACGCACCGTCGAGGTCGAAGCGTAACGCGCTCAGTCGCGAAACAGCATCAGCGCGCCGAAGGCCGCCGCGACGCCAAGTATCACGCTCAGCAGCGCGTAGGCAAGGGCGACGCCATACGCTCCGTTTCGGATGAGCGTCACGGTTTCAAGCGAAAAGGCGGAAAACGTGGTAAAACCGCCGCAGACGCCGACCTTGAGGAACAGCACGGCGTTGTGGCTCAGGCCGCCCTGCCTCGAGGCAAGGCCCGCGACGACGCCCACCGCGAACGCGCCGACCACGTTGATGGCGAATGTCTGCAGCGGAAAGCCGCTTTCGATTTTGATCGGGATCAGGCCGACGAGATAGCGGCAAACCGCCCCGACGAACCCTCCGAGGCCGACGTAGAGACATTCCAGCATAGCACCCTCCAAAATAGAAAACGGCGGCCGAATTCCTCCGTTTAATTCAGAAGTCATCAGCCGTCAGGCGGTTTCGGTTTCCCGCGGGAGCACTTCATTCCCGCAGCCCATGATAAGCGCGGCGCCACGGATTGTCAAGCGGCATTCCATTAGCGCGGTGCACACGCAGGGGTTCAGAACAGCGACCACGCGAGCATGACAATACCCACGGCAAGCCACGCGAGGGCGCTCAGGCGCTGACGGGTTTTAAGCGGAAAGCGCTCGTTCTCGCGCTCGGCGGCAGCTTCGGCGAGGTCGTCGTCGAACTCGTGGCGCAGGTTGTTGATCGTAAGGGTGGTTTTCGTGCGCTTGTCGGAGCCGCGCAGATAATACGGCACCTGCGGCGGGCGCTTGCGGCGGATGAGCTTCATAAAATCCGTCCCCTTGCTCTTGAGGTAGGAGAACCACGCCGCGAGCAGATAGATCGCGCCGAGCACTCCGGCCGCCCAGCCCGCGTACAGGCTGCCTTCGCGCGAGAACAGGTACACGGCGAGCCACGCCGCGGCGCAGAACGCGAGATGTTGTATGAACTTTTTCAGGGTGTAGAAGGTCATGCGGCTCCTTTACAAAACGTTGCTACTATGATGAAATTATACCATGCGCAGCACATTCAAACAACGGGAGGACGATCTATGAGAACAATCACGGTCGCAGAAAACGGCGTTTCGGTCGCGTTCGAGGTGCATTCCTTCGGGCAAGGCGCGCCGCGCGTGTTAATCACGGCGGGCGTGCACGGCAACGAGGTTACGGGCGTCTACGTGGCGCAAAAACTCGTTGAATACCTCGAGGAGCACCCGCCGGTCAGAGGCTCCGTCGGCGTGATCCCGACGGTCAACGCCACGGCCATGCGCTGCATGCAGCGGCGCTGCCCCTTCGACGGGGAGGATCTCAACCGCATTTTCCCAGGCAACGACGCCGGGAGCATTTCCCACCGCCTTGCCGCCGCCGTCTGGCGGGAGACGAACGACGCCGAAATTCTGATTGACCTGCACTGCTGCGGCGCGCACGGGCTTGCGTACATCCTTTCCGTCTACAGCGAGGCGGAACGGATACGCGACCTCGTCGGCCGCATCACGCTGCCCGTATGCGTCCACTCGGACGGCACGGGAGGCCAGCTTTTCATTAAATCCGCACGGGAGCGCGCGCAGGCCGCGTGCATCATCGAGCTTCCCGGCGGCGGAGGCGACGGGGCGGTCAACCTGCCCGTCGCGGAGCAGTGCTTCGCGGCGCTCATTGACCTGCTGCGCTCCTACGGGATGCTCCCGGGCGCGATCGAGGGCCGCTCCCCCGCCTTTTACGGCACGCTGCTCGACGCGGAGTGCGGCAGAGCTGGCCTGTGGATGCCGGGTATCAAAAAAGGCGATTGCGTCGCCGAGGGGCAAACCATCGGCACCGTGGACGGCGCGCCCGTCCTCTCCCCCGCCGCCGGCATGGCGATGAGCGTGCGCCCGGCATCGTACGTGCGCGCGGAGGATCTGTGGGTCATGACATACGTGCAGCCGGAGCAAATTCGTTAAGTCAGCAGCGCAATGTCGGGGGGACGGATGCCGCATCCACCCCCCTGATTTATCTATCCACTTACGCGGCATACACGCCGCACGAATTCGTCCACTTCCTTTTCTCTCTTCTCTGGGGACAGCACGATGATATAATCTCCGGGGAGGATGTCCGTGTTGCCGCGGGGGACGATTTCCTTCGCGCCGCGGCGCACGCCCACGATCAGGGTGCCCGTAGGCCAGTTGATGTCCCGCACGGCCTTGCCCGCCGCGACGC
>DATMYG010000171.1:0-7144 GCA_035561055.1 Clostridia bacterium
GATGCCCGCAGAGCTCTGGAAAAAGGCGTCAACCACCTGGCAGATACCGTTAAGCTGACGATCGGCCCCAAGGGCAGAAACGTCGTTCTCGATAAGAAATTCGGCGCTCCCCTGATCACCAACGACGGCGTGACCATCGCCAAAGAGATCGAGCTTGAAGATCCGTTTGAAAACATGGGCGCGCAGCTCGTGAAGGAAGTCGCCACCAAGACCAACGACGTCGCGGGCGACGGCACCACCACCGCCACCCTGCTTGCGCAGGCCATCGTGCGCGAAGGCCTCAAGAACGTCGCGGCGGGCGCGAACCCCATGGTACTAAAGCGCGGCATCGAAGTGGCCGTAGCCGAAGCCGTGGAAGGCCTGAAGGCGCTCTCTAAGCCCGTAAGCGGCAAGAACGCCATCGCGCAGGTCGCCTCCATCTCCGCGGGCGACGAATCCGTGGGCGAGATCATTTCCGACGCCATGGAGAAGGTCGGCAACGACGGCGTCATCACCGTGGAAGAAAGCAAGACCATGAAGACGGAACTGAAGCTCGTGGAAGGCATGCAGTTCGACCGCGGCTACGCCTCCGCCTACATGGTGACCGATACGGATAAGATGGAAGCGGTCCTCGAAAACCCGCTCATCCTCATCACCGAAAAGAAGATCTCCAACATCCAGGAGATACTGCCCGTATTGGAGCAGGTCGTCCAGCAGGGCAAGAAGCTCCTCATCATCGCCGAGGATGTCGAGGGCGAAGCGCTCGCGACCCTCATCGTCAACAAGCTTCGCGGCACGTTCACCTGCGTCGCGGTCAAGGCCCCGGGCTTTGGCGACAGGCGCAAGGCCATGCTGCAGGATATCGCCATCCTGACCGGCGGCCAGGTCATTTCCGAGGAGCTCGGCATGGACCTCAAGGAAGCCACGGTCGACCAGCTCGGCACCGCGCGCCAGGTCAAGGTCACCAAGGAGAACACCACCATCGTCGAGGGCTCGGGTGATCCTTCCGAAATTAAGGCCCGCATCAGCTCCATCCGCGCGCAGATCGAGGAGACCACCTCCGACTACGACAAGGAGAAGCTGCAGGAGCGCCTCGCCAAGCTCGCGGGCGGCGTCGCGGTCATTTCCGTGGGCGCGGCCACCGAGGTGGAGATGAAGGAATTTAAGCTGCGCATCGAGGACGCGCTCAACGCGACACGCGCGGCCGTCGAGGAAGGCATCGTCCCGGGCGGCGGCGTGGCGCTGATCAACGTGATCGGCGGCGTAAAGAAGCTCGCTGCTGAGAAGAGCGGAGATGTGCGCACCGGCGTGAACATCATCGTGCGCGCCCTTGAGGAGCCCGTGCGACAGATCGCGGCCAACGCCGGCATCGAGGGCAGCGTGGTTGTGGAGAACATCAAGCGTAGCGAGAAGAACGGCTACGGCTACGACGCCAAGGCGGACGACTACGGCATGATGGCCGACAAGGGCATCATCGACCCGACCAAGGTCACCCGCAGCGCCCTGCAGAACGCGGCCTCCATTGCCGCGATGGTGCTCACCACCGAGAGCCTCGTGTGCGACATCCCCGCGCCCGAGCCTGCGGCCCCCGCGGGCGGCGCAGGCGGCATGGGCGGGATGTACTGAGAATAGCTGAAAACACATGAAATGGCGCGGCCGCCCCTCGGGGCGGCCGCGATGTTTTTTTCTCTATGCACCTCATTGCTATACTATTAAAACCCGTCCCGTATGGCAAAAATTGCATATTCCGCTTTGTGATGCTATACTTTTTATAACGCTATAGAGGGGGGACGGTACCGCATGCCGAAATGAACGATCCAATGGCGACCTGTCGTTTTAGTGCTATACTATTTCTATAAAATGGAGGGGGAAAATCGCATGTCGAAACGAACGATCCAACTTCTGGCCCTGTCTCTCTCTCTCGCTCTGGCTCTCTCCTGCTGTTCCGGCTGCACGCTTTTATTTTCCGGCGGCAAGACCTGGACGTTCGGCACGGAGGAAACGGAAGGCGCGGGCGGGAGCACGCCGTCTTTGGGCGAGGCCGCGCCGACCGACGCGTCGGCCGGTATGACGCAGGAACCGGCGATTGAGAACACCGTCACCTTCAGCGAAACGACACTCGTCTCCAACGGCGCGTGCGCCGTGACGGCGGTGTCCTTCGATCCCGATGGTTTCTGGGGGCCGACGTTCTCTTTGTCCATCGAGAATAACACGGATAAGACGCTTATGTTTACCCTGGAGGACGTTTCCGTCAACGGCTACATGTGCGACCCGTTCTGGGCCTGCGAGGTCACGCCCGGCAGCAAGGCGAACTCCGAGGTCGCCTGGATGGATGAAAACCTCCAGGAAATCGGCGTCAACTATCTCGACCAGGTCGAGTTCAGGCTGCGTGCGTATGATTCGAACGATTATTCCTCGGACGACGTGCTCAATGAAATCGTCACCATTCAGCTTGACAATTCGACGACGCAGCCCTCCGTAAGCGAACTGCCTTCCGCGCACAACTTCGAGGCGCAGATGCTGATTGAAAACGCGGACGCGACCCTGACCCTCAGGGATTACGATCCCGAGGGGGAATGGGGACCGACGCTTGTGTTCTACTGTGAAAACAAAACGGACCGGCCGCTGACGTTCATGATGGACGGCGTTTCGGTTAACGGGTTCATGTGCGACCCGTACTGGAGCTGCGAGGTCGCGCCGGGCAAAAAGGCACTGTCCCACGCGTATTGGGCGCCCGAGACGTTGGCAAAGAGCGGCATCAACTACCTCGAGCTGATCGAGTTCGACCTGCGCCTGTACGATGCGGACGACTGGGCTGCGGACGATATCCTCGTCGAGCCGCTGTCGATTCAGCTGTATAACGTCTACGCCCAGTCATCCGTGAGCGAGGTCGTCTTCGACGCGGGCTTCCCGCAGCAGACGGTCGTCGATACAGACGCGCTCACGGTTGTAGCCAAGGGTTTCGACCCCGAGGGATACTGGGGTCCCACGCTTATCTTCTACTGCGTAAACAAGACCGACAAGACGCTCATGCTCTCAATGAGCGGCGTTTCGGTCAACGGCTACATGTGCGACCCGTACTGGAGCCTGGAGATCGCGCCGGGCAAGAAGGCGTATTCCGACTGCGCATGGACGTCTTCGGATCTTGAGGGATACGGGATTGTCGCGTTTGAAAACGTGAAATTCACGCTGCAAGTGTACGACAGCAACGACTGGTCCGCCGACTATATCATTGACGACGTATTCCAGGTTACTTTCTGATCCGACGCAGTTTATTAAAGGGAGCCAAATTGCGGCGGCCGGTTTTCCGGCCGCCGCTGTTGTGTTTTGGCGTTTAATCGATGGGGATCGGCGCGCCCGCGTCGTAGACGAGCTCCGCCTTGACGGCCCTTACCTGCACGGGGTAGCTCTCGGCGATTTCGGGCAGGATGGTGAGCTTGACCGTCTGGCCTACGGCGAAATCGAAATCCGGCTCCTTGAAATCCTCTGCGAAGCCGACGCTCGCAAGGTCGAAACCCACGTCGTCACCCGTGCGCACGAGGATCGAGTTCTCGTGCACCTCTTCGATTACGCCCGTGAAGACGACGTTTTTCTTCTTGCACCCGGCGCCCAGCGTCAGGACGAATGCCGCAAGCAGCAGTACGGCGATGGTCTTTCTCATGCTTCCAACCTCCGTGGCTTTTACCAGTATAACGTGCGGCGCGGGCGCGGCGTTCCCGGCGCGCGTTGCCAGATGAAGGTGATTAGCCTACAGCGTGCCTGTTACGCGTACTCGGTATAGCAGGACAGTCCCCTTTGAGCATCCTTTCCCCGAGACAGGTTTCGGCGCGGCCGAATCTTGCTAGACCGACGCGAGCGTCAGCGTCTGTTCCCCGAAGCGCTCGGATGTAACTTTCACCGATATACTGCCCTTCCCCTTCGTTTTGACCCAAAACGCCGTCGAGCCGCCCGCAAGCGTCACGGTGCGCGGGCCGATGCGTTCCCCCGCGCCGGAAACGTCGATTGCGACGGTCTCGCAGGAGTAGGTCATGGGATTGCCGAGCGCGTCGATGTGGCGCAGCGCCACGCGGCAGACGTCGTAGGTTTCCTCCTCGCGAAGCTCCGTTCTGTCCGGCAGCGCTTCGAGCGCGCAGGACGGGGCGGGGCCTTTCCTGCACGAGGCTACGAGATGTCCGTCCTTATAGCCCTCGAAGGCGTATGTGACCGACTCGCAGCCCCAATCCGCGACGTAGCGGAAAAAGAGGTCGACCGCATCCTTATAGGACATGCGGCGCTTGAGCATCGCGATGCCCATCTCGAGCTGATAGCGCAACGGCAGCGACTTGTCGCCGTACTTGACGACCGCGGCGAACACGCGCTTGACGCGCTCCGCGTCGCTATGGCTCATGCCCTCGTTGCGTTCAAGGAGGCCCCCCACGAAATCCGATATGACAACCGGCGGGTGCGGAAGATGGGGGAAGCCTTTGCAATCGGGGTAGTAGACGCCGATGAATTCGTCGTTCCTATACATCTTCACGCAGTCGCAGTTTGTGAACACATAAAGCCGTTCGAGCCGGGAAGCGTCCCGTTCCCCCCGGTTCATCCCGGAGGCGACCTCCATCACAACCCTACCGTCCCCTTGCGAGGCATAGGCCGCCGCCGCCTCCTTGGGCAAGCGGAACATGTCGAGTACGCCATGGTAGCAAACGAGGTCGCCGTTGCCGAAGTCCTTGTGCGTGTTGTAATCCGCCATGCACCAGCCGATCGCGCCAGAAATCCGCTCCGATCCGTACGCAGCGTTGAGTACGCGAAGGTGACGCAGCGCGTGCTCTACGCGCTTTTCCTCGCAGTCGAACTTCTTTGTGGGGAACATGTGCCCGTTGTGCTCGGTCACAAGGTAGGGCGCGCCCGTTTTGGTGACCTTTTCCGGGCGGCTGAGCGCCGCGTTGTTCCCCTGGTGCAGGAAGTCGTTGTAGGTGTACACATCCTCAAACAGATGGCTGAACTCGAAATTGCGCACGCCCCCAGTCTGCCGTGTAGGGTCCAGGCTATGCGCGCGCGCGTTCGTCTCTTTATAAAAATCGTCGTCGTCCTGCGACTCGTTGATGCGCACGCCCCACAGGACGATCGAGGGATGGTTCCTGTCCCGCACGATCATCTCCTCGACATTGTTCAGCGCGACTTTCTTCCATGTCGTGCCGCCGATATGCTGCCAGCCTGGGATTTCCTCGAAAACCAGGAGGCCGAGCTCGTCGCACCGCTCGAGGAAGTGTTTCGACTGCGGATAGTGCGACGTGCGCACGATGTTGACGCCGAGCTCATACTTGAGGATTTCCGCGTCCCTATACTGCGCGCTCTTCGGCATCGCGTAGCCGACGTAGGGGTAGCTCTGGTGGCGGTTCAACCCGCGCAGTTTAAGTTTCCTGTCATTGAGGCGAAAGCCGTCCGCCTCGAAGCGCGCCGTGCGAAAGCCGATGCGGCGGGACGTTTCGTCGAGCGCCTCGCCGTTCTCCACAAGCCGGAGGGTCAGCGCATACAGCGCGGGATCGTCTACGTCCCAAACGTCAATTTTGCCAACATCGAGCGCGAAGGAAAAGCCCTGCTGCGCCTTGCCGGAGAGGGCAAGCGGCATGTCGCGGGAAAGAACGGTTCCCTCCCTGCCCCCGAGCGTCAGTTGCACGGCACATGCGCCGATCTTCTTCGCAGCGTTGTCGATCATACCGGCGACCTCCAGCCGCCAGCCGTCCCGCTCCCGCGTTGGCCGCGCGTACAGGTCGGAAATGAAAGCGGGCCCCGTTTGCTCCAGCCATACCTCGCGGTAGAGGCCACCGTAGGTCAGATAGTCGATCACGCCGCCGAAGGGCGGCACATCCGGCCGCTCCGCGGCGTCCAGCTCCACTGCGACGAGGTTCTTTTCGCCGTAATGGACGCGCCCGGTCAGCTCTACCGTAAAAGGCGTGTAACCACCCAGATGCTCGGCGGAAAGCTCTCCGTTGATATAAACCTTCGCGCACGCCATCGCGCCCTCGAAATGCAGGAACATCCTTTGACCGCGCGCTTCCCCTGCGACGAACAGTTCCCTTCTATAGCAGCACGTGAACTGGAAGGCGCGTTCGTCGAAGTTGTTGTACGCTAGCTCCACGTTCGCGTGCGGCAGCCGCACGGATTCGAAGGCCGCGTCGTCGAACGCGGAGGAGAGGTACTCTTCCTTAAAATCGGGAGCGTAACGCCAGTTGTCATTGAGATGTGCAATCGTTCGCATCGTCATATCTCCTTGAAGGGATTTCCTTTGCGCGGCCGGAAAACCCCGGCGAATGCGCCTGTGAAGTGCGGCGGGCGCGCCTGCAGGATGCGAAAACGCCCGTCCGGGTCAATCGTAACCGGGACGGGCGGAACTTGTCAAGCGCGGGGAGGCGTGCTCCGCCACCGGCCGCGGAACGAAGCGTTTGTGCTCCAGGCTCTTCGTTCCGGGCAGGGCGGGGAGGTAGGAGGAAAACTACGAAAGCTCCATGGAGCAGATTGCGTCGAATATGATATCCATGCCCTTTGTGAGCGTCTCGTCGCTCGTCGTAAGCGCGGGCATGAGCTTGAGCACGCTGTCGTTGCGGCCGGCAAGCTCGATCACGAGCCCCCGCTCGAAGCAGGCGCGGCTGACCTTTTTGGCCGTCCCCTCGGGATAAGCCGCGAAATCGACGCCCCAGATCATGCCGATGCCGCGAAGCGGCAAATCCAAACCGAGGCGGCCGAGGCCCGCGCGCAGATATGCTTCCATCAAAACACCCTTCCTTGAAGTTTCGGCCTCGACGCTGTTGACGAGCATATACTCGAGCCCGGCCTTCGCCGCGACCATCGCGGGCTGGAAGCCGCGGAACGTTCCGTTGTGTTCGCCCGGCTGCCAGATGTCGAGCTCCGGCCTGAAGAGCGTGAGCGCGAAGGGCATGCCCATGCCGCCGATGGACTTGGCCATGACGACGATATCCGGCTTGATTCCGGCGCGCTCGAAGGCGAAGAACGGACCCGTGCGCGCGCAGCCGACCTGGATTTCATCGGCGATGAGGAGCATGTCATGCCTGTCACATAATTCCCGCGCGCGCCGCAGCCATTCCGCGGATAACACATGGACGCCGCCTTCCGCCTGCACGGCCTCCACGACCAGCGCGGCTGGCCGGTCCACGCCGGAATGATC
>DATMYG010000172.1:0-2263 GCA_035561055.1 Clostridia bacterium
AGGCCCGCGTGCCTGTCCGCCCCGCCGTCGTTGTTGTGCAAATGGACGTGCGCGAGGTACGGCGCAAATTCTTCCACCCAAACCGGCGCGGGGATCCCTTTGGCGCACACGTTCGCGTGGCCGAGATCGAGGCACAGGCGCAGGCGGGGATCGCCGACGGCTTTGGCAACGGCGACGGGCATATACGGCTCGTCCTCCATGACGTTCTCGACGCACAGCATCATTTCCGCGGGGATCGAAGCGAGCAGCTCGCGCCAGAATTCGGCGGAGCGCTCCGCGTGCCAGCTCTTGTGGTAAACGAGCGGAACGTAGCCCGAATGCGCGACGAGCTTAAAGATGCCGTAATCCCCCGCAAGCCGCGTCGCCTGGACGAGCCGCCCCATGGCGAGCGCACGCGCCTTCGGGTCGATGGCGGCGGGGTAAAGTTCGTTGAAGGGCATATGGAAGACGAAACGGGAAACGCCGCGCATCCCTTCGCGCACGCGCGCGTCGGTTACGGCGAAGTCCCCGTCCATGTTCGATGCGGTACAGAACTCCGCAAGTTCCAGCCCGATGCCGAAGCGCCGCGCAAGCTCCGAGGCGCCGTTGGCGACGGTCGAAAGATACAGCCTTTCCCTGGAAATCATGCGTCCCCCTCCGGCAAGAGCGCCGCGCGCCACGCTGCGGTCAGTTTTTCCAGAGAGCACGAGGCGTTTGCCGGGCTCGTCGAGGGAAGCGCGAGCGCGGGGATGTTCGTAAGGGGATAGACATGCTTCATATAATGCATATGGGCGGTCCTGCCGTTGGCGACGACGCGGGATATGCCCGTTTCCCAAAGGAGCGCGGCGATGTCGTTCGTTTCGGCGTGGCGGATCGAAGCGTCCGCGGAGCCCGTGATGTCGCAGCTTTTGAATACATCCCAGAGCGCGACGCCGTGCGCAAGCAGGAAAGCGCGCTTTTCCTCGATGGTTTCAGGCGTTTTCTCACCATAGGCGCCGCCGAGCACGCGCCAGAACCTGTTCTGCGGGTGCCCGTAGTAAAACCCCATCCCCCGGGATTTGACGGAGGGGAACGTGCCCAGCACCAGCACGCGCGAGCGCGCGTCGTACACGGGCGGGAAGGGATGCGAGAGCGTTTCCTGCACTGCTTTCATGTAAGGGATTATACCACACGCGCCGTGCGGGGAACAGGCGCAACGGAAAGGGGAAACAGAAACTATCGATTGTTTGTTTTCGGATTTACACGTTTCAACTTGTATGATACTCTATTTATGTAAATCGAATACAACAGCATATATATGGGGGTTCGGCTGAAGTGAACAAAACGGCTTCTCAGAGAACCATGGGCGATTGCGCGCGGCTCAACGACTGGGCGCGTCTTGTGCATCAGTTCGCAATGCTCAGCGGCAGTCGCGCGGCGTGCGGCGCAAACGGCGCGCGGGAATCGATCAGCATGGTTGAGGCGCGCATGCTCGAGACCATCTCACGCAACAAGGGCATCAACGTGAGCGAACTGGCCGCGCTTTGGGACCGGACCAAGGGCGCGATCTCGCAAACCGCCACGAAACTGGAGCGCAAGGGCTGCATCGCGCGGCATAAGCAGGAGGGCAACGCAAAAACCGTCATGCTCTACCCCACGGATAAAGGTATGCGCCTGCTCAGGGAGCGGCGCTGCCGCGACAGCGCCGAGATATCCGAAGCTGTGGGCGGACTGCTGCGCGCTGGCTGTACGGAGGATGAAATTCAAAATTTCTTCCGCGTGATGGAGCAATACGTCGGCATAATGGCGGCGGGAAACCGGGCGGCAGATTCATAAAGAAGCGGTGATTCACCGCCTGCGGGGGCTTCCGACAATCGGGCGGAAGCCCCCGCTTTGTCAAAAGGCCGCGCGCGGGCTTAACATTATTGTCTCATGATCCGTGCGCCGCGCGGGAAGACTATGCCGCGGGGCTCCCGGGGCAGGAATATACTCTTGCGGCCACTTGAAAAAGGCGGCCGCCTGATATATAATCACGCAATCGGAATCCAAACGTGTCATTTAGGAACGGATGGAGCGAAGGGGTTAGGAAACGAGGCTAAGTAAGGCAATGAACACGGCTCATGAACGTGCGGCGCAGGTCGAACCGGGGAACGACATCGCGCAAACAATACACACCCTATCCGTAGACGACGCTTACGCGGCGCTCGGCACGAACAGACGCGGCCTTCCGGCGAGGAGGCCGCGGCGCGGCTGGCACAATACGGCAGGAACATCATTAAAAAAATTAAGGGGAAGCCGCTAATCG
>DATMYG010000173.1:0-16314 GCA_035561055.1 Clostridia bacterium
TTGACCGTGGCGCATTTCATAAGGCTGCCCCACTCGTCGCTCTGGCGGAACACGAAGGCAAGCTTGGGCAGCTCCGTGTAATCGGAAGGAACATCCGGCTCGTCGGAGCGCGGCATGAGCATAATGAGCGCACCCTTTTCGTACCTGAGGCGGAACACGTCGCAATAGTCGGTCGAGGGCGCCATTTCCCCATAGAAATAGTCCATGTAGCCTTCGGCCGTATACACGTCGAAATAATTGAAGTTGCGCCAGCGCAGAAGGTTTGCCTTGTCGATTTGCCCGTCCTTTTCGTAGAAGGCGACGGCGTCCTTGATGTCGAGGCGCTTCCTCTCGAGCGGCAGCGCCGCGCGCACGAGGTTGCGCATTTCGCTCTCAAGCCTGAGCACATCCTGCGCGCTCAGGGCGGGTTCCTTTTCAACGGCGATGTAAAGTCCCGGCCCCAGCGAATAGCGCACGAACACGCGCGCCCCGGGAAAGAGCTTGCGAACGGCGACGATCAGGATGAACTGCAGCGTGCGCTCGTACACGCGGCGGCCCATGTCCTCCCCGTAGCGAAGAAGGTGCACCTCCGCATCTTTGAAAGGCGTATATCTCAGGCTGAACACCTCGCCGCCAATCTGCGCGGCGAGCGGCCTCATTTTGAGCGAATAGCCGCCGGGCGTCGTTTTGTTCACGGCGTCGAGCAGGCTTTCCCCGTGCCGAAGCTCGCAAACTGCCCCGTCTATGGCGATCTTCATAGCGTTTTCCTCCGAACGATCTGCTTTTTATTATACAACAAAAAATCTTGTAATAAAGCCAATGCTTAACATTTTTTGAAATGTTGGCGAAATATTCATACGATAGCCCATAGTATGATATAATGCTTGCGACATGAAAGCGGACGGTAATTTATGAAGAAACGGCAAAACTCCTTCGTGCAGGGCGCGGCGATACTCGGTATAGCCGGTCTGCTCGTCAAGATAATCGGCGCGATCTTCCGCATTCCCTTTGCAAACGCCGCCGGCCCCGAGGGCGCGGCGTATTACGATGCGGCGTATCCGTACTATTCCTTCCTTCTGGTCATCTCCTCCTCCGGATTGCCCACGGCCATCTCCAAACAGGTCAGCGCCAGCGTCGCGATGGGGGATCACCGCGGCGCACGCGAGGTGCTCGACGTGTCCCTCGTCCTGCTCGCCGTCATCGGCCTCGTCACAAGCCTTGTCATGTTCTTTGGCGCGAAGACCTTCGCCGCCATCACCACCTTTGAGGAAACCATCCTCTCCTTCCGCGCGCTCGCGCCGTCGCTGCTCTTCGTCAGCGTCATGTGCGCGTACCGCGGGTATTTGCAGGGCATGCAGCGCATGACGGGCACCGCCCTTTCGCAAATCGTCGAGCAGGTCGGCAAGCTCGCCATCGGCCTGACGCTCGCCATCAAACTCCTGCCCAAGGGGCCGGAATACGCCGCCATGGGCGCGCTCATCGGCGTGTCCGTCTCCGAATTTCTCGCGCTCGCAGTCGTCTTTTTCTTCTATATGCGGCGCAAAAAGGCCTTCGACGCGAAGGCCGCTCGCTCTGATACCGAGCCTATGGGCTTCAGTACCGTCGCGAAAACGCTGCTGCTCATCGCCGTACCCATCACCATAGGCGCGTCGATCAGCCCTCTGACCGCCATGGTGGACAGCGCCCTGATCGTCCGCATGCTGCAGACCCTCGGCTACTCCGAGCAAGTGAGTACGACCGCCTACGCGCTGCTGCGCACCTACGTCACAACCCTCATCAACATGCCGGGTGTGCTCACGATGGCGCTTGCCATGAGCCTCGTGCCCGCCATCTCCGCGCGCATGGCACGGCGGGATTTCAACGGCGTGCGGGACGCTTCCCGCATGGGGCTCAAGCTTGCCCTGATCATCGGCATACCGTGCGCGGTGGGGCTGTTCGTACTCGCGGAACCGATCCTTCGCATGCTTTACCCCAAGCTTTCGGATTCCGAGATCGCGCTGGCGGTCGACCTCATGCACACGGCAAGCGTCGGTGTGATCTTCCTTTCCATGGTGCAGTCGATGACGGGCGTCATACAAGGCCTTGGGAAACAAATGGTGCCCGTGATCAACCTGTTCATCGGCTTCATTCTCAAGGTCGTCACGCTGATCGTGCTCATGCGCATCCCCTCCATCAACATACAGGGCGCTTCGATCTCCACCGTCGTCTGCTACGCATTCGCGGGTATCGCGGACACCATTTACATGATGCGCCGCACGAAGCTGCCGCTTCGCATATTCGACTTGTTTGGCAAGCCCCTCGTCGCCTCGCTCGCGATGGGCGGCGTCGTTTACCTCATCTACGGGTTCATCTCCAAGAGCGGCCACATGACCATCGCCACGCTCTTCTCCGTGCTCGTCGGCGTGAGCGTGTACGCGGTGCTGGTGCTCGCCCTTCGCATGTTCTCGCCGGATGAGCTCGACTTTGTCCCCGGCGGCGGCAAACTGAAAAAACTGATGTACAGAGACAGGAGCAGGCGTGCGTAAATGAAGTTGATTGTCGCTGCGCTCTCGACGCCCGGGAGCATCTCATGTGCGGCCGAAGCGGCTGTAAAAAACGCAAACAAGCTGTTCCTTCAAACCGCGCATCATCCGAGCGCCGCGTGGATCGTGCGCGCCGGCCTTTCTTTCGAGAGCATGGACGACCTTTACGCCGAAGCGGAGGATTTCGACGCGCTCAATTCCGCCATCGCGGACAGGCTCGCCCGCAGCGGCGCGGACGCCATCTACGCCGTGCCAGGGCGCGGCGTCGGTGCGGCGCTGAAGGCCAAGCTGCTCAAGGCCTGCGGCGAAAGGGAAATCGAGCTCACGCTCCTCCCGGGCATAGGCTACGCCGAGGCGGCGCTGGCAATGGCGCCCGCCGTGTCCTCGGGGGACGTGCGCATCGTGGAAGCGTCCGCCCTGCCACTCCCGCTCGACCCGTACGTCACACTGTGCGTCGAGGAGATCGACACGCCGCTTCGCGCGCGCGAGGTCAAGCTCGCGCTCACGGAATATTTTCCGGATGAGCACCCCGCGTATTTCTGCCACATGGACGCGCAGGGCTCGTACAGCGTCTCCCCCATTCCTCTCTATGAGCTGGACAGGCAAAACGCGTACTTCGCGGCGGACGCGCTCGTCGTTCCTGCGGCTTCGTTTGAACGGCTCTCCCGCCACGGACTCGAGGGGCTGACCGGCGTCATGGAGCGTTTGCGCGCGCCCGGCGGCTGTCCATGGGACGCCGAACAGACGCACGAATCCCTGAAGAAATCCCTCGTCGAGGAAACCTACGAGGTGCTCGACGCGATCGAGCGCAACGATATGGACGCGCTGTGCGAGGAGTTGGGCGATCTTCTCTTACAGGTCGTATTCCACGCCCAGCTCGAAGCGGAGCTTCGCAGCTTTACCATGCGGGATGTGACCACAGGCATCGTCAACAAGCTCGTCTACCGCCACCCCCATGTGTTCGGGGACGTTTCGGTTTCGGGCTCCGCAGAGGTGCTCGTTAACTGGGATCAGCTCAAGAAGAAGGAGAAGCGCCAGGATACCGTCTCCGAGGCGATGGAGAGCGTGCCGCGCGGGTTCCCCGCACTCATGCGCGCGCAGAAGCTGCAGAAGAAGGCCGCGACCGTCGGCTTCGACTGGCCGGACGCTTCCGGCGCGCTCGACAAGCTTGCCGAGGAGGCGGACGAGCTTCGCACAGCCGTCGGCGGCGAGGGCGAGGCGCGCGTTTTTGAGGAAGCGGGCGATTTGCTTTTCAGCGCGGTCAACGCGGCGCGTCTGGCCGGGTGCGACGCGGAGCTCGCGCTCAGGGAGGCGTGCGACAAATTCCTTAAAAGATTTACCGAATTGGAGCGGGATGTAACGGCCGACGGACTCGAGCTGTCGAAGCTTGGCATAGACGCCCTAAACCTGCGCTGGGAACGCATAAAAAAGGCTAAATAACTGAGAAATTTACGATGTAATAGCGTAAAATAGGCTTGTACAATCAGACAAAAGCTGGTACAATAATGCGAGGATAAAATCCACGTTAATTTATTAGGAGGATATCGTAATGAACAAAACCGAACTCATCGCCGCCGTCGCAGAGAAGAGCGGCCTTTCTAGAAAGGATGCGGAGAAGGCCATCACTTCCGCCCTTTCCATCATCACCGATTCCCTCAAGCAGGGTGAGAAGGTGCAGCTCGTCGGCTTCGGCGTCTTTGAGACCCGCGTCCGTCCCGCACACAAAGGGCACAACCCCATGACCGGCGCCGAGATCGAAATCGGCGAGAGCAAGGCTCCCGCCTTCAAGGCCGGCAAAGCCCTCAAGGAAGCCCTCAACTAAGAAATCGGTTCAAGCGGGCTGCCGTTCTGCGGCGGCCCGCTTTTTGTTTTAGCGCCATTTCTTAACGGCGTTTCTTAAAAAACACAGGCTTGCGTAAACGGCGCAAGCCTGCTTTTTTTTCAGGCGCTCTCTACGCGCCGATTTCCCTCAAGAGCATTTCCTGCAAAATCTCCGGGTTCGCCCTGCCTTTTGTCGCCGCCATCGCCAAGCCCATCAGCGCTTTAAGCGCGGCGGGCTTGCCGTTTTGATAATCGCGCGCCGAGTCTGGGTTTTCGACGACGGCGCGCCGCGCGATTTCGCCGAGGACGGCGCGGTCACAGATCTGCTCGAGCTCAAGCTGGGCAACGAGTTCCTCCGGGTCTGCGTCCGTGCCCCAGAGCGCGCCGACGAGTTTTTTCGCGCCGCCCGCGTTGACGCGGGACGCACCCAGCATGTCGGCGACCGCCGCAAGCTGCGCGGGAGTGAGGGCGATTTCGGCCGATTCTGTGCCGTTCATCAGCTTGAACACCTCCGAGAGCATCAGCGAGGCGAGCACCTGCCTGTATTGCGTCAGCCGCGCCGCCTTATCGAAGAAATCGGATACCGCACTCTCGAGTACGAGCCGTTCGCTGTGGTAGGCGGAAAGGCCGTACTGCTCCATATATACCTTCTTTCGCGCGTCCGGCAGGGCCGGAATTTCAGCCGCGATGCGCGAAAGCTTCGCGTCGTCCGTGACGACGGGCAAGAGGTCCGGGTCGGGGAAATAACGGTAATCGTCGGCGTTTTCCTTCGAGCGCATGGAGAAGGTCTTCCCGCTCGCAGGATCGAAACGGCGCGTTTCCTGCGCGATAGTTTCGCCCGCCTCAAGCGCTTCCGTCTGCCGCCTGAACTCGCACTCGATGGCCTTCACGACGAAAGCGAAGGAGTTGAGGTTCTTGATCTCGGCGCGGGTACCGAGTTTTTCCGCACCTTTTTCCCGCACGGAAATATTCACGTCGCAGCGAAGCGAGCCTTCATTCATCTTCGCGTCGGAAATCCCCGTGTAGAGCACGATGCTGCGCAGCTTCTTGAGGTACGCGACGGCCTCCTCGGCGCTTCGCATATCCGGCTCGGAGACGATTTCGATTAGCGGCACGCCGCAGCGGTTGAGGTCGATCAGGGTGCCGCGCTTTTCGTCGTGCACGAGCTTGCCCGCGTCCTCCTCGATGTGGATGCGCGCGATACGCACGCGTTTCTCCCCCGCCTCGGTCGAGATGTCGACATACCCGTTTTCGCACAGCGGCAGATCGTACTGGGAAATCTGGTATGCTTTGGGCAGGTCGGGGTAGAAGTAATTTTTGCGGTCGCTCTTGGAGCGCCGCGCGATTGCGCAGTTCGTCGCGAGGCCCGCTTTGATCGCGTACTCCACGACCTTCTCGTTCAAAACGGGCAGCACGCCGGGCATCCCCGCGCAGACTGGGCAGCATTGGGTATTCGGCTCCGCGCCGAAGCCCGTCGGACAGGAGCAGAAGATTTTCGTCTTCGTTTTCAGCTCCACATGCACCTCGAGACCGACGACCATTTCGTAGGCTTTGCTCATATCCCCATCCCTCCCAGTTCCCGCTCCAGCGCGTACGCCGCGCGCAGCAGCGCGCGCTCGTCGAAGAGTTTCCCCATCAGCTGCAAGCCGATGGGAAGGCCGTCCCCGTCCCTGTCGCAGGGCATCGAGAGCGCGGGCAATCCCGCGATGTTCGCCGGTACGGTGCACACGTCGCTTAAATACATTTCCATGGGGTCGCTCTTGTCGCCAAAGCGCCATGCGGTCGCGGGCGCGGTCGGCGAGAGCACGAGGTCGTATGTTTTGAAAACGCCCTCGAACTCGCGCGTCAGAAGCGTTCGTACCTGCAGCGCCTTTTTGTAATACGCATCGTAATAGCCGGAGCTTAGTGCGAACGTGCCCAGCATGATGCGCCGCTTGACTTCAGCGCCGAACATTTCCGAGCGCGTGCTCTCGTAGAGCCCGTCGATGCCCTCGAAGTTCTTCGCCCGCGCGCCATAGCGCACGCCGTCGAAGCGCGCGAGGTTCGAGGAAGCCTCCGCGCTGGAAATCACGTAGTACGCGGGCAGCGCGCTCTTCAAAGCGGGCATGGAGATCAGCTCGACGCAGGCGCCGAGCTTTTCATAAGCTCTCGCCGCGCGAAGCACCGCCTCTTTCACATCCGGCGCGATACCTTCCCCCAGAAACTCCTCCGCAAGGGCGAGCTTCATTCCCGCGACGCCGCCGTCGATTCCCATGGAGAAGTCGGGCGCTTCCTCCGGCACGCTGGTGCTGTCCTTCGGGTCGTGCCCGGATATGAGCTGCAAGGCCGCGGCGCAATCCCGCGCGTCTCGTGCGAGCGGGCCGATCTGGTCGAGGGAAGAGGCGAACGCCACAAGGCCATAGCGGGATACGCGCCCGTAGGTCGGCTTAAGGCCGACCACGCCGCAGAACGACGCGGGCTGGCGAATGGAGCCGCCCGTATCCGAGCCGAGCGTGAACGCCGCCATGCGGCCGGCGACCGCCGCGGCGGAGCCGCCGGAGCTTCCGCCGGGCACGCGCCGCGTGTCTGCGGGATTGCGCGCGGGCTTAAATGCGGAGTTCTCCGTGCTCGAGCCCATGGCGAATTCGTCCATGTTGAGCTTGCCGAGCATGACCGTACCCGCCGCCTGGAGCTTTTGGGCGACTGTAGCCGAATAGGGCGGCACGAAATTCTCCAACATGCGGCTCGCGCAGGTGGTTCTCACCCCGCGCGTACAGATATTATCCTTGACGGCCACAGGCACGCCGTCGAAAGCGGAGCGCGCTTCGCCGCGCATCCTCCGCGCGTCGCTCTCGGCAGCCTGCAGGAGCGCGCTTTCGGCCGTCACGCTCAGGTACGCGCCGATTTCTTCGTTCTTTTCCTCGATTTGCCTGAAGTATGCCCGCGTCGTCTCCACGGAGGATACCTCGCGTGCGGCAAGCGCATGGGCGAGTTCCAGTGCAGTCAGATTCGTGATGTCTTTCATACTTTCGCCTCCTTATTCCATAACGCGCGGCACGAGGATGAACCCATCGTACGCTTCCGGCGCGCCGGAAAGCAGCGTTTCCCTGTCCAATGGCTGTTCCACAACGTCCGCGCGCAGCACGTTTGCGAGCGGCACCGCGTGCGCAGCGGGTTCCACGCCCGCGGTATCGATGGCCGAGAGCGTATCCGCGAACGCGACGACACCGTACATGTCCTTTTCCATACGTTCCTCTTCCTCGTCGGAAAGGCGCAGCATCGCGAGCTGCGCGACGCGGGCGACGTCGATGCGCGGGGCGATTCTTTCCCGCGCCGCCTTCGGCTTCGCCTCCCCCTCCCCGTCCTCGGCCGCGATGCCGAGTATGTCGAGTTGCGCCTTATCCACATGCGAGGGCGCCTGCGTCATGGGGCAAGAGCCGTCCTTTATCTTTGGGAATGCGATCACCTCGCGCAAGCTCGACGCGCCAGTGAGCAGCATCACAAGCCTGTCGAGGCCGAAGGCGAAGCCGCCGTGCGGCGGAGTGCCGTAGCGGAAGGCGCGGATCATGAAGCCAAAGCGTTCCTCGATTTCCTCCTCGCTGAAGCCCAGCGCGCGGAACATCCTTTCCTGCACCGCGCTGTCGTGGATACGCACGCTGCCGGAGCCAAGCTCCACGCCGTTCAACACCACGTCGTACGCCTGCGCGCGCACCCTAAGCGGATCGGTTTCCATGAATTCAACGTCCTCCGGGTACGGCATCGTGAAGGGATGGTGGGTCGCGACGTAGCGCTTCTCTTCCTCGGAATACTCGAACTCGGGGAAGTCTGTCACGAACAGGAAGCGGAAATCCCCCGCTTTTCTCAGGGAGAGCAAATCCGCAATATCGAGCCGGAGCTTGCCGAGTATCGCCCGCACGGCGTGCAGTTTGTCGGCGCAGAACAGGATAAAGTCCCCGGGCTTCGCCTCCGTTTCGCGAAGGATCGTGCGCATGTCCTCCTCGGAGAAGTACTTCGTGAGCACCGAATACAATTCTCCGTTCTCGCGCACGGCGATCCATGCCATGCCGTTCGCGCCGTAGGACTGCGCCTTGGCGGTCAGGGCTTCGATGTCGCTCCTCGTCAGGGAGGCGCCGCCGGGTATGTTGATGGCACGCACAACCCCGCCGCGCTCGATCACCTCGCGGAACACCTTGAAGGAGCAGGCGCGAAGCGCCTCCGTCAGTTCGATGATGGGCAGACCGAAGCGAAGATCCGGCTTGTCGCAGCCGTATCGATCCATAGACTCGGTCCAGGTCATGCGGGGGAAATCGTAACCGATCTCGCGCCCCATGGCATCCCGAAAGATACTTTTAAAAAGCTTTTCGAGGTGTTGCAAGATATCTTCCTGCTCGACGAAGGACATTTCCATATCCACCTGCGTGAATTCCGGCTGCCTGTCGGCGCGCAGGTCCTCGTCGCGAAAACAGCGCGCAACCTGATAATACCGGTCGACGCCGCCCACCATCAAAAGCTGCTTGAAAATCTGCGGGCTTTGCGGCAGCGCGTAGAACTTGCCCTTGTGCATGCGGCTGGGCACGAGGTAATCGCGCGCGCCCTCCGGCGTGGACTTGGTCAAAATGGGCGTTTCCACGAAAAGGAAGCCAGCGAAATCGAGATAATCCTGCGCGGCCTTCTGCACGAGGTGACGAAAACGCAGGTTTTTCTGCATTTCCGGCCGCCGGATGTCGAGGTAGCGGTACGCGAGGCGCAATTCCTCGCGCGCGGGCGGCGTCTCCAGCGAAAAGGGCAATTGCGCCGCGCGGGAAAGGAGCGTCGCCCTATCGGCGCGCAGCTCGATTTCCCCCGTGGCAATCCTGGGGTTACTCGTGTCCTCGTCGCGCAGGCACATTTCCCCCTCGACGCAAACGACCGACTGGCTGCCCAGCTTTTCCGCGAGCGCGAAGCCCTCCTCGCCGATGAGCTTGCGGTTGAATACGACCTGCAATACGCCCGTCTTGTCGACGAGGTCGATGAACAGCACGCCGCCCATGTCGCGCTTGGCATTGACCCAGCCGCATGCGCGCGTTCGCCTGCCCAGATACTCACGACTGAACAGCCCGCAGTATTCGTCCCTGTACATAATCCGTTCCTCCTAAACTTACCAAAATAATTCAAGGTAAAAAAATAAGCCCCTCTCCCCTCGCGCGTATAAAATACGCGTTAGGGGCGAAAAGCTTCGTTGCTTCGCGCGGTACCACCCTACTTGACAGAGGAATTCCTCCGTCGTCTCTCCGGCACAATCATGCCTGGCCGCTGTAACGCGCGGCGCGCGGTCGAGTCTAGTCGCTTACGCTTTCTTTCGACGGCTCGGGGCTGTTTTTTGCTTCCGGATTCCCTGCGCCGCGCTTGCACCCTCCGCGGCTCGCTGAGTCAGCTCATCCGGGCTACTCGGCCCGTCCCTGCCAATTTGAAATTAGGGGTACTATACCATCCTATGCTGCGTTTGTCAATACAAGTTACCGGGATGCATGGTACAATCAGGATACGCGCTTAATTTTTGACAATCAGGCACACCGCCCTTGCCGAGATACAAAGCCCTTCGCCCTCGGCGTTCAGTCCTTCGGCGGTTTTGGCCTTGACGCTGATTTTTGATGCGTCGCAGCCTAGCGCATGCGCGAGGTTTTCTCGCATTTCGTCAATATATGGCGCGAGCCTAGGACGCTGCGCGACGACGGTCGCGTCGATGTTGCCCATCGAATAGCCCGCGCCATAGACGAGCTTCGCCGCGCGCGCGAGCAGTTCCATTGAGCGGATGTCCTTATACTGCCCATCCGTATCGGGAAAATGCCTGCCGATGTCGCCCATGGCTGCCGCGCCCAGCAGCGCGTCGACAACGGCGTGCGCAAGCGCGTCCGCGTCGGAGTGGCCGAGCAAGCCCTTTTCAAACGGGATGTCCACGCCGCCGAGCACGAGCTTCCTGTTCTCGACGAGCCTGTGCGTATCCCAGCCCTCGCCCACGCGCGTGTCTCCGCGCGCCGCGCGCGAGAAAAATTCCACATCCTCGGGATACGTCAGCTTTTGGTTCATCAGATCGCCCTTTGCGTAATGCGCTTCATGCCCGGCAGCGAGCCAGACGCCGAGGTCGTCCGTATAAGCTCTGCCCTCGGCCTCCGCCTTTTCGTACGCCGCCAGTATCTTCTCAAGGTCGAACGCCTGCGGAGTCTGTATGGCGTACAGACCGTCCCGTGGGACGCTCCTGCCTACCTCGTCCCGCAGCGTATCCCGTACCGGGATGGCCGCCACGCCGCAGCCGTATGCGCGCGCGGATTCGACAGCCGCGTCGATCACCTCGCCTGAGGCGAGGCAGCGCGCCGCGTCGTGGATGGCGACGACCCCCTTCGCTTCGCCGAGCGCGCGCAGCGCGTTCAGCGCAGACTCCCCGCGCGTCCCCCCTCCGGGTACGACGAACACGTCCGGGTGCACACCGGATAGCCGCAGCGCTTCCTCCATGCAGCATTCCGCAACCGCGATGACGACGCGCTCCGGCCTGTTTTCAACGTTGAGGATAGCTTCGAGAGAACGCGCCAGCGGCGTTTTGCCGCTGACTGGCATGGTCAGCTTGTTCCGCCCCATGCGCGCGGAAGAGCCGCCCGCGAGCAGCACGACGTAAACCTTAGCCATTGTTGACGATCTCGTACATGGAGGCCGCGTCCGCCTTGGCCGCGTGCTCCTGCACGCTCACGACCTTGACGATCAAGTGCTTGCCGCCCATAAGGATGTCGAGCGTGTCGCCCTCTTTCACCTCGCTCGCGGGCTTGGCGCTTTTGCCGTTAATCGCAATGCGGCCGAGGCTCGCGGCCTCGTTGGCCACGGTGCGGCGCTTGATGATGCGGGAAACCTTGAGGTATTTATCGAGTCTCATGCGCTTTCTCCTCTTTTTTTCCCAATCATTATAATCGAATTTGAAGGCACAGTAAACAAAAATGGGAACGACAGGGGCGGCACCGCGCGGCCGCCCGGTGCCGCCTGATGAAAAACGCCCCGCGCCGGGATAGCGCAGAGCGTTTGAGTTCATCGATTATCGGTTATTCTTCCGTATCCGTGGTCGCGCCCAGCGCGCGGTACGCTTCTTCGTTGATAGTGACGGTGCCGTCGGCCTTCCACGCGTCGAGGATCGCCTGCCACTCGGTATCCTGGGCAGCGGTGAGCACCTGCGCCTTGACGGCGTCGTACACGTCGCCCTCGAGCAGGCGCACGCCCGGCGTCTCGTCGCCGACGTAGAAGATGATGTGGTAACCGTCGTTCTCGGCGTAGGGTGCGGAATACTGGCCGACCGCGAGCGTCTTGAAGGTTTCCTTGGTATTGTCGCCCCAGTCACCCTCAATGGTATAGTCGGCGGTGGCGATGAGCATGCCGCGCTCGGCGTACAGCTCGCTCGAGGCGAAGCCCTCGTTCTGCGTGTTGGCCAGCATCAGTTCCTTGAAGTCGGCGCCTCCCTGAATCTGTGCGTAGAGATCGTCGATCTTCGTTTTGGCGCTCGCGGTGTATTCGTCGTACATTTGGTCGCAGGCGGTCTGCAGCGCGTTATACTCGGTGAGGATCTCCGCCATGCGCGCGGCGTTGTCCGCCGTGCCCGCGACCGCGTCCGCAAAAGCAAGCTCCTGATACTCGGTCTTGAGCGTCTTCATCTTGTTCTGGTTGGCGTCGTAATCCTCGGAAAGCGTGCCCTCGAACTTGATGAAGATGTCGTAGATGCGGTGATACCCCTCGGGCACATACATCGCGGGGAGTCCTTCGCCCAGGGACTCGTAGGTACCTTGAGCGGTCTGGTAGGCGGCCGGATCCTCGGTGTAGGCGGTGGTGTCCGCTTCGACCAGGCTCTGATACTCAGTCTGAACGTCCCCCTCGTCGATGGTCACGTCCGTGAGCTCGCCCGCCTTGAGCAGCTCGCCGAGATACGTGGCGGCGATGTCCTCGCGGATGAACGCGGTGTACTCCTCGTAGGTCGCGTCGTCCTTGCTCATGTTATAGGCAGCCTCTTCGAGGATCAGCTCCTGGATGCGCGTCTCAACGTCGATGGTACTGTCACTGGCGGCTTCCTCTTCGGCCTGGCCGCGGTAGTATTCCTGCATCGCGGCCAACTCGTCCTGCACGCGCTTGTCAAGCTCCGCCTGCTGCTCCTCGGTGAGCTTGTCGTAGCCGAGCTCCTTGGCCTTCACTTCAATAAGCTTGTCCTCGACCAGCTTGTTCACGATGTCGTCCTGAAACTGCTTGAGGGTTTCGGCGTCGCTCGTCACGTCATATCCATAATATGAAAAATAAGTGACATAGCTATCGAACAGCGTCTTGACGTCGCCAAGGGTGATCGTCTCGTCGCCGACCGTGGCGACCACGGCCGTAAGATCGAGGTCGCTTCCCGCCGTCTCGGACGGATCCGGGCTGTTCGTTTCGTCATCTGTCAGCTGGCAGGCTGCAATAAGGGGCAGCAGCATGACAACGGCCAGAAGAACGGATATCCACTTCTTCATTTGTTTTTCTCCTTCGTTTAGTCGGCATACGCCTTGTTTATTATATCATCAATGCGTAATAACGCAATCGACAAGCATGTAAACAAACTGTGGCAGCATTCCGTATAAAGTTTGCGAATCCGAGCGCGGCCTTCGTATGATCAGCGCGGGCGTTTCGGCGTAAACGAGCTGGGCTCCGTCTATTTTTCCGGCCGCCGCGAAAAGCTTCGCCCCGTCGAGCGGCGCGTCCTTGTCGAAAACGAAGCGGATTTCCCCGTCCCGCACGGAAAGCTGCGTGACAAAGGCGCGCGACGCTTCCGCTTTGAGCAGCGCGATGTTGATGAGGCTCGCCGTCTCTTTGGGGATATCCCCGTAGCGGTCGATGAGCTCATCCTGCACGTCGTAGACGTCGTCGCGCGAAGAAATGAGGGCGATGCGCTTGTACATCGAAAGCCGATCCGCCTCGCGCGGGATGTACTCGTGCGGGATGGAGGCGGAAACCGGCACGTCCATGACCGTGTCAACCTTCACGGGCTCCGGCTCGCCGCGCGCTTCCCTGACCGCGCCCTCGACGATCTTGCAATAGAGGTCGTATCCGACGGCGGCCATGTGCCCGTGCTGCTCGGGGCCTAAAAGATTGCCCGCGCCGCGTATCTCAAGGTCGCGCATGGCTATCTTGAAGCCCGCGCCGAATTGCGTGAACTCGCGGATGGCGCTCAGGCGTTTCTCGGCGATATCGGTTAAAACTTTGTCTTTCACGAACGTCAGGTACGCATACCCCAGGCGCGTGCCGCGGCCCACGCGACCGCGGAGCTGGTAGAGCTGGGATAAGCCCATCTTGTCCGCGTCGTAGACGATGATCGTGTTGACGTTGGTGATATCAAGTCCGCTTTCGATGATGGTGCTGCACAAAAGCACGTCGTAGGCCTGGTCCATGAAGTCGAGCATCGTACGCTCGAGCGCGCGCTCGCTCATCTGCCCGTGGGCGAAGGCGACGCGCGCCTCGGGCACGAGATTTCGCAGGTACTCCGCGAAGCGTTCCATGCCCTGCACGCGGTTGTACACGAAATACACCTGCCCGCCGCGCCCGAGCTCCTTTAGAATCGCCTCGCGCGCCATGGCGTCGGAATATTCCATCACGTAGGTCTGCACGGGATAGCGCTGCTCCGGCGGCGTCTCGATGACGGACATATCGCGTATGCCCGTCATGGACATGTGCAGGGTTCTCGGGATGGGCGTCGCGGAAAGCGTAAGGCAGTCCACGCTCCTTCGCATCTCTTTAATCTGCTCCTTGTGGCCCACGCCGAAGCGCTGCTCCTCGTCGATGACGAGCAGGCCGAGGTCCTTGAATTTAATGTTCTTCCCTAAGAGCTTGTGCGTGCCGACCACGACGTCGATATTGCCTTTGGCAAGCCCTTCGAGCGCCTGCCTCTCCTGCTGGGGCGTATTGAAACGCGAGAGCAGCGCCACGTTCACAGGGTAGCCCGCGAAGCGCGCGGCGAGCGTGTTGTAATGCTGCTGGGCGAGGATCGTCGTGGGCACGAGGAAGGCCGCCTGCTTGCCGTCCATCACGGCCTTGAACGCGGCGCGAAGAGCCACCTCGGTCTTGCCGTACCCCACGTCCCCGCACAGGAGGCGGTCCATGACGCGCTCGCTCTCCATATCCTTCTTGATCTCGGCAATGCTGGTGAGCTGATCCGGCGTCTCCCGATACGGGAAGCTGTCCTCAAGGGTCTTTTGCCACTGCGTGTCGGGCGGGAAGGCGTGGCCCCTGCGGTTCATGCGGTCGCCGTAGAGCCTGACCAAATCGAAAGCCAGCGCCTTAACGCTCTCGCGCGTTTTTGATACGGTCCTCTGCCACTCGCCGGAGCCGAGCTTGGATAGCTTCGCCTGCTCCTCCTCGCCGCCGACGTATTTCTGCACGCGGTCGAGCTGGTCCGTGGGGATGTAGAGCTTATCGCCCGAGGCGTAGACGAGGTGCAGGTAATCGCGCGTGACGCCCGCCGCCGTAAGCTTCTCCACGCCCACGAAGCGGCCGATGCCATGCACCTCGTGTACGACGAGGTCGCCCGGTGCAAGCTCCGAGAAGGCGAGCTGGGGCCGCCTTTTTTTCGTGGGCGCGAGCTTCTCGCGCGCCGCGCCGTATAATTCCGTTTCGCTGACGGTGACGAACTTGATTTCGGGATACTCGAAGCCGCGGCCGATCGACTCGCCCGTAATAAGGATTTCCCCCGGCACCGCGTCCCGGCCGAGCCTTTCGGTCACTGCGGCGTCCACGCCCGCGTCGAGCAGCATATCCTGCAAGCGCACCGCGTGCACGCCCGCGTAGACGAGCGCCGTGTAGCCGTGCTTTCGCCAATTGATGATATCCGCGGCGAGCGCCTCCCCCGCGCCGACGTAGCGCGAGGCGGGCCGCGTTTCGAAGCGGTAGAGCTCTTTCGGGCGGATGAGGCCGTAGGTCCGCGTGAGCGCGAAGAGCATGGCGGTGCGCGGCGTATCGAGCAGCGAGATCAGCTTCAGCGGCGAGCCTAAAAGCTCCGCTTCCTCCGGCTCCGCGTCGCCGGTGGAGAGGAAGGCGCTCACGAGCTCGAGGTGGTTGTTGTGGGCAAGCTTCGCGCTCTCCTCCACACGCTGCGGCTCGTCTATGAGGACGACGGCGTCCTGGGGAAGGTAATCCGTTATATATGCCTCGGGGTAGAACAGCGGCAGCAGCCGGTCCGCGCCCGGCGGCGCGACGCCCTGCTTGAGGGATTGGTATTCCGCCTCAAGGCGCGGCTTTTTGCGCAGGACACGCATGCCCGTTTCCCGTGCTCTGGCGGTGAGCGGAACCTCCGTCGCCGGCGGCACGGCGCAGGAGGATATGTTTTCCACCGAACGCTGGCTCGCGGGATCGTAGGTGCGCATGGTATCGATCTCATCGTCAAAAAACTCGACGCGTACGGGTAGATCGGCCGTGATGGGGAAAAGATCCAAATACCCGCCGCGCAGGCAGAACTGCCCCTTCCCTTCGCATAGGTCCACGCGCTCGTACCCCGCGTCCACGAGAGAGACCGTGAGCGCGCGTAGGTTGACCCTCTGCCCAAGCTTTAGGCCCTGTGCCGAGGACATGAGCGCTTCCGGCGGGGCGAGGCGCTGCAACAGCGCCTCGGCGGAAACGATCAGAAACAGCCTTTCGCCGGACGCAAGCCTTGTGAGCGCCTCCACGCGGCGCGCCGCGAGTCCGGCGGAAATCGCCACCGCCTTGCCGCCCAGCGGCGTTTCCCTGGCGGGCAGGTGGCAGACGTTTTTAATGTAGTACGCCGCGTCCTCGGCAATGCGCGCAGCTGAGGTTTCGTTGGCGGTAACGAGCAGGAGCGTTTTCTCACAGTCAGCAAATAGGCCCGCCGCAACATGCGTGCGGTGCGCCTCGCCCAAGCCGAACACCGCCGCGCACCCCTCCGCCGAGGCGAGGTTGGAGGCAAGTCGTTCGTATTCGGGGTGCCTTTTCAGGATTCCCAGAAGCGGATGCTCAGCCATCGATCCTCCTG